>MPOY01000483.1 GCA_001896715.1 Methanoculleus sp. EBM-46 | reverse complement strand
GCGTTCTTTCGTGCGGCGCTGTCCGGGACCATCCCTCCCCCGGGGTGCTCACGCCCCGCCGCCGCGCTCCTCGAAGTAGTGCATCGCGTCGGGGACCTGTTCCATGACCGTCCGCAGGAAGTAGTTCGTGAGGTCGGGATCGGCCACCAGGAGCGAGTGCTGCATCGCCCGCTCGGTATCCTTGGTGAGCCCGCCCCGCTCGCTCATCTCCGCGAATATGTCGTGGACGGCGTTGTCGACATCCTGCTTGTTCTCCCACTTCAGCACCGATATGGTTCGTGCCATTCTTTTTCACCCGGCGCTGCATATGGGGGTGGTTATATTTGAGGCTTACCCCGGGATGGGGCAAAAAAGAGGTATCAGGCCTCTCTCTCTTCGAGGAGCACCTTTTCGGCCTTCTCTCCGACGAGCGCGCTGTTCCCGGCCGGGTCCTCGAGGATGACCGTGAACGGGGAGGCTACCTCTCGTGCGGCGGCGAGCGCCTCCTGCATCCGGAGCGCGGCCTCCTGTTCCTCGTCGCTCTCGGGGTTCGCGAGGATGATCGCCACCGCCCGCTCGAACCGGGAGAGGACCCCCTCGACGTTCGTGACGAACCCCTCGCAGGCGGTCCCGGGCTCGACCGCAAGCCCGAGTTCGGGGATCCGGATCGTCCCCGTCGTGCTCCGCACCACCCGGGTGGAAAGGTCGCCCGGCTCCTCGATGCGCACCATCCACCGGGCGGGCTCGCGTTCCCCCGGGATGATGGTGTCGGTGTGCCGGTAGCCGCAGGCGTCGCAGGCGATCGTGACGAGCAGGAGGTCGGGGAAGTGGGGAATATCGATGCGATGGTGTACGATCTGGATATCGGCCGCGCACGCCGGGCAGGTCCCGGGGCAGGCCTCCCGCACTACAGGCCTCCGCCGATCTTCTCGCGGGAGACCTTGACGGACATCGGCGTGATGACGACGTACTTCTGCTCGCCGAGGCCGACGATGTCGCCGTTCACGTCCTTTGCCACGTCGCGGAGGTCCTTTAAGACCCGCTCGAAGGTCACCTTGTCCATCTTCAGCCGCCCGATGTCGACGATGACGATATTGCCGTTGTAGACCTCGTCTTTGACGCGGGGGGTATCCTTGAGGTCAGCGATGGTGGCGATCTTGATGTACATGGATGCCGGTTCTTCATCGGTTACGCTCTCGTAGGAGGCGAGGTCGAGCTCCATGTATTCGTCCTGATCCCTGACGGGGCTTTTGCCGAGGATGCTGTCAAAGAGCTTTTTAACCATAGAGAAAATGAGGAAAGAATTTTATTTAATAGTATCTCTAGATTTCCGCGTCAGATCTCAAGATTCCAGAGATCATCCCCGACAAAGTGGAGGCTTTTGACCACCTTGCCCTTCTCCTGCCGCTCCATATCGGCGGCATCGAAGAGAGCAACCCCGACAGCGAGCGGTTTACCGTAACGTTCTTCGACGACCTGTAGCGGGTGCCCTTGACGTATATCCGACGATATCGAGACGACACCGGGGCGCATGATGTCCGCGCCGTTTGCAACGAACCTGACCGCGCCGGCATCGACCGTCACCCGGCGCTCGGGGATCGGGTGCTCGATGAGGCCCCGCAGGGTGGGGAAGGCCCAATCCCCGGAGGCCATAAGGAGCGGTTTTCTATCGACAAGGTAGATCTCGACGGGGGCATCCGTCTCCACCCGCTCGATCCGGTCGGATTGGAACAGTTCGGCCGAGACTCCAATCTCGGCGCGGAGTCGGTCGAGAAGCCCTGCTATCTGCGTTTTTCTGATGACGTGGCGTTTTTTCACGGTGATCTTCGGCATGGAACTCTTACCCTGGGGTGCAACGTGCTCCCCGCAACAGTGCGGTTATATTTAAGTAGCTTCCTCACTCAAATATATTACTCCAGAAAGGACGGCAAAGGGTAATTGTATGACGCCAAGACCGTTGGATATTTTAGATCAGGTACTGAATCGTCAGCCCGTCATCATCAGCCTCAAAGGTGGAAGGGAGATCCGGGGTATCCTCCAGGGATACGACGTTCACATGAATCTGGTATTGGACAGGGCAGAAGAAGAGACCGGCGGCACAGCGCAGAAACTCGGTACGCTGATCGTCCGCGGCGACAACGTAATTTACATAACCCCTTCAATTGAATGAGTAGGTGAGAGTTCATGTCAAAAGGCACACCCTCCATGGGCAAACGGCAGAAACGTACCCATATCGCCTGCAGGCGGTGCGGCAAAATCTCGTTCCACGCACAGCACAAGGTCTGTGCAGCCTGCGGGTTTGGCAGGAGCAGCAGGATCCGCAGTTACCGCTGGACGGAGAAGAAAGCAAAGGTACCGACGCACTAGAGCTGGATCATGTGTGGTATCGTTGGCATCGTCGATGCTGGCGGTGTTTCTTTTCCGCTGTACTATTCCCTCTATGCTCTCCAGCACCGGGGGCAGGAGAGCGCGGGAATCTCCTCTTTTGAAGGTACGACCCTGTACACGCACAGGGTGCAGGGCCTCGTTGCCGAGGCCTTCAACAGCAACACCCTGCAGGGGCTGCGGGGCAACGTCGGTATAGGCCACGTCCGCTACCCGACGGCCGGATCGAAGGTGCCGGAGAACATCCAGCCGTTCAACTTCCAGTACCGGGGGCTCAACCTCGCGATCGCCCACGACGGCAACCTGGTCAACACCGCCGAACTCCGGGAGGAGTACGAGCGCCGGGGACAGATCTTCTGCACGACGACCGGGACCGAGGTGATAGGGAACATCATCGTCGAAGCGCTCCGGACATCCAGGAGCATGGAGGATGCCGTCCGGCTCTGCATGCGGCGCCTGAGAGGCTCCTATGCCGTCGTCGCACTGTTAAACGGGACCATCTACGCCTTCCGCGACCCACTCGGCATCAAACCGCTCTGTATCGGAAAGATCGACCGGGGCTACATCGTCGCCTCGGAGAGCGTGGCGATCGATGCGCTGGACGGCACGCTCGTTCGGGACGTGCGTCCGGGGGAGCTCGTCCGGATCGATGAAGATGGGCTCTCCTCGATCCAGGTTGCGACTGCAAACCGGCGGGCGCACTGCATATTCGAGTACATCTACTTTGCCCGCGCCGACTCGGTCATCGACGGGAGACTGGTCTACGATGTGCGGCGCAGGATCGGGCAGAATCTCTATGATGCAGACCCCGTCGAGGGCGATATCGTCTGCCCGGTCCCCGACTCCGGGACTGCCTACGCCGCCGGCTACGCCGAACGGTCCGGCATCCCGTTCGTCGAGGGGCTGATGAAGAACCGTTACATGGGCCGGACGTTCATCATGCCGACCCAGCAGCAGCGGGAGTGGGCGGTCCGGATCAAGCTCAACACCGTCCGCGGAAACTTGAAAGACCGGCGGGTGATCCTGGTCGACGACAGCATCGT
>MPOY01000317.1 GCA_001896715.1 Methanoculleus sp. EBM-46 | reverse complement strand
TTTTCAAAAAAAGCCAAAGATATATCAACTTTGAGCGGGTATGTAGCGCGGCGGCCGGAGGCCGGCCGACCCCTGTACCAGGAGCGGTTCCGGGCACCCGGTAAGGGAGTCGGCCGCCCGGTCCTCCGGACCACGTGGTCCGGGCAATTTACTAAGAGGAAAATCATGAAACACTTAAAAATAGCGTTTTTTTGCTGGGAATCATTGTATGCGGAGAGGGTCGGCGGGCTTGCAAACGCGGCGACCAACCTCGCGGAGACGCTGGCACAGCGCCACGAGGTCCACTTCTTCACCCGGGGAGAGGGAAGGGATGCAGAGATAAACAACGTCCACTACCACTACTGCCGGCCGGCGGGAGAAGATATCGTTCGTTACTGCTCCGACATGAGCCAAAAGATGCTCGACCGGTTCGGCGAGTTCGATCGGCCGGCGTTCGATCTACTGCACTTTCACGACTGGCACGTGGTCGACGCGCTCACCAGGCTCCGGGAGCGCGAGACCGTATTCACCTACCATTCGACGGAGTTCGGGAGGAGCGGGAACAGGTACAGCGACGAGCGGCTGTTTCCCGCCATATCCGGGGCGGAACGTCGCGGCGGGGAGATAGCAAAACGCGTGACGGCGGTCTCGTCGACCCTCCGCCGGGAGGCCATGAACCTCTACGACATACCGGACTGGAAGATCGACGTCGTCCAGAACGGCATCATACCCGGCCATTACCGGGCGGACGTCGACCCCGAGGCGGTGAAACGGCGCTACGGCTTTGACCCCGGCGCCCCGCTGATCCTCTTCGTCGGGCGGCTTATGTGGCAGAAAGGCCCCGACATGCTGGTGGACGCCGCTCCCCGCCTCCTCCAGGAGCATGCCGACAGCCAGTTTGCGTTCGTCGGCGACGGGCAGATGCGGCGGGGCCTTGAGGCACAGGCCCGGTCGCTCCCCGTCCGCTTCCTCGGGCGGCTGGACGACGCCGACTACGTCTCGCTCCTCAACGCAAGCGATATCGTCGCCATACCGAGCAGAAACGAGCCGTTCGGCCTCGTGCTCCTCGAGGCGTGGAGCGCCGGCAGGTGCGTCGTCGCCTCCGACGTCGGCGGGCTTGCCGAGAACATCGAGCACGGGACCGACGGGGTCAAGGTGCGGCCGCGCCCGGACTCGATCGCCCGGGGGCTCTCCCTTGCGTCGGATTCCCCGGCGCTCTCGCTTGCGATGGGCCGGAAGGGGTTTGACAAAGTAATGGAGGAGTTCCCGTGGAGCCGTGTTCGAGAGCGGATGGAGAACTCGTACCGGAAGGCCCGCGAAACCCTCCTCTGCTGATTCACGGCAGCATGACGGCGGCAAGGTGCTCCATCAGGCGGAACGGGTCCGACGTGACGACGGATGTCCCCGCGTAGAGCTCCATCCCCCCGATATCCGACGTCCGGGAGTGAAGGTCGCCCCGGTCGACCACCCACGTCACGTAATG
>MPOY01000569.1 GCA_001896715.1 Methanoculleus sp. EBM-46 | reverse complement strand
GTCCCTTCTACTTTCTTCTTTGTCGACCAGTATCCCCTGACGGCAAGCGGGAAGGTGCAGAAGTTCCGGCTCAGGGAGATGGCAGCCGAATTACTCTCCAAACAAGAAAGATGGTAACTATTCAGCCCAACCAGAAGATCTTTTTATGATGACATCCAAATCGAATCTAGTGACTGCTGAGAACCCTTATCCTGAAATGGGTGTTGAGGATCGCCCTCTCTCTCAGTACACCCTTGCGGATATCCCGGTTCTTCTTGCCATTATCGGTGATCTCAAACGCCTCATCACCGAGCAACAACTCTTCATCACGGAGCTCCGTGATGAGAATGCTCGCCTCAAGGCCCGGATTGCCGACCTCGAATCCCAGTTGAACCAGAACAGTCGCAACAGCAGTCGTCCCCCCTCGATAACGGAGGAGGGTGTTCGAGGGACCACCCTTCATGCCGACGGCGACTCATCGGGTGCCCTGAATAGTTACCAATGGACAAGGGATGAAAAAATGGCGACCGAACCAGAATACACGATCGATTATTTCAGGCCGGGGGATGCAGAGGGCGTCGTTGCACTCTATCGCGCCGTGTACGGCGAAAATTACCCGGTTCGCAGTGTATACGATGCAAGGGAGATCATCCGGCAGGAAGAGAGCCACGAGACCTACCGCATGGTAGCCCGTTCACCGGCCGGCGAGATCGTCGGGCATATCGCTGTTTACCACTCGGTGCCCCCGGTCCCGAACCCTGAGCTGTACGAGGCCGGACAACTCATGGTACGGCCGGATTACCGGCAGACGGGTGTTGCATTCGAGTTGCTGCATACCTGTATAAGTGAGCTCCCGCAAAAACACAACATCGGGCTCTGGGGAGAAGCGGTCTGCAACCACCTCTTTACTCAGCAGATGACGACGCGGGAAGGATTCGTGGAGACCGGGCTTGAGATGGATCTGATGCCGGAATCCTCCTACAACCTGCCGACATCCCAGACTGCCGGCGGCCGGGTATCGGCAATCCTCGTCTTCCGTTTATACTCACCGCATCCCCAGACACTGTACCTGCCATTGGTTTACGCTGAATCTCTTACATTCATCTACGAGGAAGTGAAGGATGAATACACTATCGCACTCTCCGATGCTGGCCTGCCTCCAGGTACGAGAACGAAGGGCACGATGGAGCTATTCAAAGAAGCCGGGGTAGCCCGGATCACCATAAGTGCCGTCGGCAGCGATCTCTCCGATTGGATCGGGAGGCACGGGAGAGAGGCTGCCGAAAGCGGCATTATCGTCACCCAGGTCTTCATGCCGCTCACGGTGCCGTGGACCGGTGCGGCGGTCGATATCCTGCGAAAGCATGGATACTTCATCGGGGGAGCGCTCCTCCGGTGGTTCGGCGGCGACGGGCTCCTCATGCAGAAACATGCCGG
>MPOY01000097.1 GCA_001896715.1 Methanoculleus sp. EBM-46 | reverse complement strand
GACGAACAGGTGGGGAAATGGCTCATCTTCGTCCCTCCGGGCGAGGCCGACGAGGCGTGGCGGAAGATCCGTGACGCGACGGCGAGAGGAGAACTCGGTATATCCGCAAAGGTCAGCACCGCCAAACCGAACCCGGACTCGCGCGACGAGCGGGCCGTCATGTACGTCTACACCCGGGACTGGGCCGACGAGGCGGACGTGATGCGAGTCAGAAAACGGCTCCGCGATCTCGGTTTTACGGAGCGGATCGGTTACAAACGGAACATAGAGACCTATCGCGGCGAGTACAGCGAAGAAGGCCGGAAGGTCACCTATTACAGTGCCTGAAGGGCAGATAACCTTCGCTCTCCTCGGCGAACGTGTAAAAGAGTATGCCGGATCCCCGGCCCGGCCGTGGCCGGAAGTCCGCAGATACGACGGCGTTACGCCTTGCGCTCCTTGGACTTGGACCGGAGCTCTTCTGAGCCGCACTTGCGGCAGCGGGTCGCGCGGATTGCATTCCGGGCGTTGCATCTCATACAGACCTTTACATTGAGCAGACGTGCTTCAGCTTCGGGAAATCGTGCCATGTCGAAAACACCATTTGTCGATTGGGTACTGTTCGTTCTCAATCCTATTAACAGTTTGTCAGGAGCCACCCTCCTGCGTGATCCATGTGCGAAACGCCTCAAGTGCTCGTGCCCGGTGCGATATCCGGTTCTTCTCCGCAAGCGGCATCTCGGCGAGCGTCTGCTCTCCAGAGGCAAAGATCGGATCGTAGCCAAACCCTCCGATCCCCCGGGGGGCGACGATCGTCCCGGGCAGGATCCCGCGAAAGATCCGGATACCGTCTTCGCGGGCGAATGCTATCGCCGTCTCGAAGCGGGCGCCGCGGTTCTCCACGCCCTCCATGAGTTTCAGGACTCCTGCGTTCCCGATCGTGTCGTGGACGTACGCGGCGCACGGGCCCGGGAACCCGTCGAGGGCGTCGATGAAGAGGCCGGTATCATCGACGATCAGCGGCCGGGAGAGCACCCCGTAGGCGAACTCCGCCTTGCCGCGCGCGATCTCCCCGATATCGACGTGGCGGAACTCCGGGCATTCCAGGGCGACGTGCTCGACCTCCAGCACCCCCGCGAAGTACGCGGCCGCCTCCCGCGCCTTGTTCGCGTTGCTCGTCACCACCGCGAGCCTCACAGGTAACGCCCCCGCAGTTCCACTTCGTGCTCGCGGGAGAGGACCTCATCCGCCCCGGGGAACGTCTCCGCATACCCCGCGACGAAGGCCTCCCGCAACTCCCCGTAGTTCTCCGTGGTGCTCTCGAGCGTCTGGAATAAAACGTGGAGGTCGACTCCGCGGCTCTCGACCTCCGGCGACGTCGACGCGAGCCCGAAGTCGATCAGGACGCACTGATCGCCGCGGACGATCATGTTGCTCGTCGTCAGGTCGCCGTGGACGATACCCGCCCCGTGCAGCCTCCCGACCGCTTTGCCGGCGAG
>MPOY01000102.1 GCA_001896715.1 Methanoculleus sp. EBM-46 | reverse complement strand
GGATCTGAAGATTCACGAATGTGGAATCCCCAAGAGAGTAGCGATGGAGTTGTTCAAACCCTTCGTTCTCTCCAAGCTACTTCATGGTAGCGAGTCGAGTAAGACCGCAAGAAAGCTCAAGAAAACGATAATAGAGAAGGAAATGCCGGAGGCCTGGGAAGTGCTTGAAGACGTAATAAAAGGACATCCCGTGCTTCTCAATAGAGCTCCCACGCTCCATAGGATCTCGATTCAGGCCTTCATACCCAGACTGGTCGAAGGAAACGCCATACAGCTTCACCCATTGGTTTGTGCTCCGTTCAACGCCGATTTCGACGGAGACCAGATGGCCGTACACGTGCCACTTTCTGCCGCTGCCCAGGCGGAAGCGAAGTTCCTTATGCTCAGCCGCTACAACGTCATTTCACCGGCCAGTGGCAAACCGATCTCGATGCCGGGAAAGGACATAATAGTCGGGGTTTACTATCTCACGACCGTCGATCAGCAGTACGAGAAGATGGAAAAAGAGATAATGGGTTACTACGCTCAACTGTTGAAAGATGAGAAAGTAACCAGAGTCGAGGCGAGGAGAAGGGTCAGAGAAAAAGCGCTTGAGTGGGTGGACTGGAAGTTTTCCTCGACAGGCGAAGCACTGATGGCCTACGATACCGGTTTCATATCTCTGCACGATCCTATATTGGTCAAACTGGACCCCGATCCCACGGTCGGTGAACTCACGCTCACAACGGTCGGAAGAATAATCTTCAACACGATCGTGCCAGAGAAGTTGAGAGACTATTCGAAGAAGTTCAACAAGAAGGCAATAAAGAAACTCATCTACGACTGTTTCCACGAATACGGAATAGACAGAACGGCCAATCTTCTCGACGACATGATGTCGCTGGGTTTCCACTACGCCACTTACTCCGGTCTGACAATCTCGATAAAAGACATAGTCGTCTATCCGGAAAAAGACAAAGTGATCGCCGCTGCCCAAAAGAGGGTCAACCAGGTCGAGAGTCTCTACAGATCGGGCTTTTTGACCGAAGAGGGCAGGAGTCAAGAGATAATCCGTATCTGGTCGGATACTACGGGCGATATCATGGACAAGACCTACGGTGAATTCGAGAAGTACCCCTTCAACCCGATATTTATGATGGTCGATTCAGGTGCAAGAGGAAACATAGACCAGCTAAAGCAACTGGCCGGGATGAGAGGATTGATGGCAGATCCTTCAGGAAAGACCATAGAAGTTCCGATAAAGTCGAACTTCAGAAACGGTTTGACTGAACTCGAATTCTTCACCTCGACGCACGGTGCCAGAAAGGGTTCTGCCGACACTGCCTTGAGAACCTCATTCGCAGGTTATCTGACCAGGAGACTGGTCGATGTCTCTCAGACGATAACCGTTACGACGCCCAACTGCGGCACTCATGAAGGAATCGAAGCGATCGAACTTTTGGCCGACGGTGTCACGATAGAGAAACTGGAGGACTTCCTCTTTGGAAGGGTTCTAGCAACCGACGTGATTGACCCCAGAACCGGCAAGGTGCTGAAGAACTCAAAAACGGGTAAGGAGTATTCGCGAGATACCATG
>MPOY01000579.1 GCA_001896715.1 Methanoculleus sp. EBM-46 | reverse complement strand
CATATCCGTCTTCAGCTTCATGTAGCCCCGCTCTCCCATGCGCCGGCACGCAGCCGGGTCCTCAAGCAGTCTCACGATCGCACCGGCGAGGGCCTCCGGGTCGCGTGGAGGCACGACGTACCCGGTCTCTCCGTCGTCCACGATCTCCGGCAGGCTTCCCGTATCGGTGACCACCACAGGCCTCTTGAACCCGTATGCGGTCGGTATGACGCCGCTCTGGGATGCCTCGATATACGGGAGCGCGACGACGCTTGCCTGCTGGAAGAGCCGGGCGCCCTCTTCATAGGGTATCCTGTAGTTGTAGACCTCGAATACATCCCGGTCCGCCATCATCTCCTCGTACCTCCCGAAATCTTCGCCTGTGCCGGCTATGACGATCCGGGCGCCGGGGATCTTCTGGGTGATGAGGGGTTCTGCCTGGATCAGGCAATCGAGCCCCTTGTAACGGTGGATGCGGCCGAAAAAGAGGACTCTGAGGCCTTCGGGCTCCCGCCCCTCTTCCTCGAACTTCACAAACGGCGCCACCTCGTGCTCGCCTATCGGGATGACGTGCACTCTCTCTTCGGGAACACGGTAGTTTGCCACCAGGATATCCTTGAGCGCTCTCCCGTGGACAAACATCCGGTCGGTCAGGGCCCGCGACATGAACAGGGTGAGCCGGTAGAGCAGGGAGCCGATATCGAGGAGGCGGTCTTCGCCGGGGTGCGGTTCGATGTCGTGGAACGTCGCCACCAGGGGATACCTCCTGAGCATCGGTATGAGCGGGCAGAGCATGGGGTTGTTCACCTGAAAGTGAACGACATCGGGCCTGAAGTCACGGATTGCATCGGCGATGTCCCGTATCACCGGGTAGCAGGACGGGCCTAACCTTCCCGCGTATCGCGAGTACCTGAAGATGCGGATCTTTACCTCCGGGTCGATGCTCTCCAGGTACTCGTCCGTCTTGTAATCGGGGAGGAGCAGCAGCACCTCGGTGTGCCGGGCGAGCTCGTTTGCCATCTGGATGGTGTAGTCGTAGAACCAGAAGGTCAGGCATGCCACTCGCATAGGGGCAGTCTCTGCGGAGATCTCTTATATAAATGTTATGTCTCCCGGGGCCGTTGGTCCTGACGGCGTGCGACCGGCAGCGGTGAATGGGGGGCTCCCCTCATCCACGGGTGCTCTCCTGCACGCTCCTGAAGGCTGGCCCGCATGCCCGACCCGGGTGTGCCGGACCGTCGGCGGGCGGTAGCGGCCGGAGGTCGCGGGTCGTGCCGGCGCACGAGGCAAAATCTCCATCAGCCTTACGCAAATGCGTGCAGGGGATGGCCGATCTCCTGCAGGCGATGGCGAAAGCGCGAGTATTAATACGTTTTGATTTTAATTTTGGTAATGATATAATACCCTTTTGCATTATCCTATATTCCCTCTCGAATGACTTTCACCCGATGAGCGAACCCCGGAGGGATTATATGGCTAAATATCCCCTTTCACGAGTTTTATTCTTTCAAAAAAATATTTATAGCGTTATCAAAAGACGGTAGTTCTACCTCACAGAGAGGCTGAATGGCATGATAGACAGGCGATATGTACCACGACTCGTT
>MPOY01000360.1 GCA_001896715.1 Methanoculleus sp. EBM-46 | reverse complement strand
TATTAGGGGATACAAGTATATAGATCGTTGTTACGGTGGCCAGGAGGGGAATGGAGCACGAGGGGCCGATATTAATCCCTAATCGCGGAATAGTTTGGGATGCAGGTTCTGTTGTTGTGGATTTTGATTCCGCTCAAATAAGGCGACTATAATGCCAAGATTTTGTGGTTATACAGTTGACTAAGTTACTATCCCTCACTTGCCCAAAGGAAAAACTATGAAGGTGTCCGGCTGGTCCAACAGTTACTCGAGCAAGCATACCGCCGCAGGGTACGGTGTCCGAGTTCAATACGATGATCGTGACCGCTACTTCCAGAGAGACTGGAATTCGGTGGAGGTCGTCCTCGAGACCGGCGAGGCTGCCGAAGTATCGCTGCCGGAAACGTTCTGGACAACCTGCCCTGAACTCAAAAGTTCAGCCATCGGGAGATGGATGCTGGATCGAGGAGTCATCCCCTGGGCAAAAGGCAAGCCGCCACAGTTTGACCTGGAGCCTGCCGGAGACCGGGGGTTCCGGCTGGCCCGGAGATGAAAGGGGGCATTCTCCCCTAGAAGAGGACGAGCTGGAGCGCTACTGATAGGCAGCCGCTCTGCCGAGAACGTTTCGGCGTTCAAACGCTCGGGAGCGTGCTCTCATGCAACACTAACCCGCTAAAACAAGTGCCCGATGATGCCGCCTACAATTGCCCCGATTATGGTGAAAAGCAGGTACTTCCAGGTCTCAGCCCTTCGTATCCCACTCTCTTTTCTCTCCCTCTGTTCCGCTTCCCCCCGGAGCTTACTCTCAGCTTCGATCAAGGCCGGAGCCATCTTGTTGATCTGTGCGCAGTAGTCCCTCATCTTCAGAACTTTTGCGTGGTACCGCTCAACCGTCTCCATATCCGGCTTTCCGATATCTTTGGATGCCTTATAGAGGGGGATATCTTCCAGGCAGCTCTCGATCTCGGGTAAGATCTCCCTATAGTATTCCGGGAAAAGATTGACTATCGTCTGTTGAGAGATCTCTTCCAATCTCCGGTGCATGTAGTCTTTCTGATAGATCCGTATGTAGTCGAGATAATCAAATGATGCTCGATACACGTGGCGGAACACGGCATCCAGGTTTTCCTTGATATATTCGCTGTCCCCGTCGCGAAGCCCGAAAAGGACGGAGTACATACGCATGAGATGATCAAAGGCATCTCGTATCTCATTTATAGGGGGTAAGAAAGATTCTGAGTTGAGTTCTTCGGCATAAAGCGCCAGATCTTTGAGAATTCCATAGCATTCCGTTGTCTTTCTCAAGACCTCCAGATCCCGTGCTGAGAGGGTATCGGGAAGACCGGTTACCATCGCCGATATCTCCGACTCTTGCCGTAAAAAAGCCTCATCATCTGCCATGAGTATCTATTGCAAGGGATTTTTGGGGAATTGCTTCTTTATTATCTCTCGCTTATCTTCTTCAAACTCTTCTCTTGTCTTAATACGCCCTAGTGCTAATCTTACGCTCCCCATTCTGTATCTCGCTGCCTGCTTCTTGATTGTGTCCTTGTTTACTCTGATGGGAGGCAACTCCTGATCCCAGATCTCTTCGCTCACACCCCGCATTGCCGACCACTACTCTTCATTTCATTTTCGATTTTACTCGCAACGATAGCTCTTAACTGTCTGCGACTTCGGTATTAATGTATTTCTGCGTCGCGCATTGAATAAACCGAAATATGACTTTGGGTTATATAATTATTGTGATACGTATTTTGCACTCGTCTGTTACTCTGATACCAGATATCTCATCACTATGGTTGGATTTATGTGTTGCCAGGGCGATTTTTCCGTGCATCCGGCTATATCGAATATCGTTTCACTGCTCCTGGCGGCGCGGCCAGTTAACTACAACTGGATATCGGTCGCGGCTTCGCTCGGCATGATTGCCCGGGATCTTGAATGTGATAGAAATATGATTGTCACATTCCTGCCACATTCCGAAGAGGCCGGCCGGTTCATCGACGAAACAGTCCCGAAAGCAGCATGGGTTGCCCCGGGAAAGATGCAGCGGGAGGAGCACCGGGAGTACCCACTGGATGCCCTGCGGGAAGCGGTGATCAACGCTGTCTGCCATCGTGACTATGCCGCCTCAGGCAACGTCCAGATCCGGTTCTTCGATAACAGGTTACAGATCTGGAATCCGGGCAAACTGCCGGACGGCATCACCGTGGATCTCCTGAGAGTCGAGCATGCTTTGCATCCACGAAACAAAACCATCGCGAGACTCCTGTTCCTTGCCGGATATATCGAACAGTGGGGTTCAGGCACGCTCAGCATGATCGCCGCGTGCAAACGAGGCGGCCTCTCGGAACCGCAATTCCAGGAAACCGGCAGCGATTTCATCGTTACCTTTACTGGCTCGGTGCTTAATGCACTTCTAGAGCGCCCGGAACTGCTGAATGAGCGACAGCGCGGAGTTATAGAGCACCTCAAGATACATCCCCCCATATCGACAGAGGAGTACGGAAACATCTACGGATGCACCGCCCGGACTGCCCGACGCGATCTCTTTGCTCTTGCCGAAATGGGTATCATTGCCGTGAAACGGGAGGGGCGATTGCGGCGATATGTGCTCAATCCATCATTCCGGTCATTGCGGACAATTGCGGACAATCCCGGACAGAACCCGGACTGAGGGAGAATGATAAAACCCATACCCAACGAGCAAAACTGCGAACATCAGAGGATCAGGCACAGATCCCGGTAGCAGTATCCGGACAATTGCGGACAGCAGGCATGTGGCGGCCGCATCCTCCGCTATCACCAATGTAAAGCAGCTTTCGCGTCCCGTTCACCCAGAGAGGACCGGGGTGTCGC
>MPOY01000362.1 GCA_001896715.1 Methanoculleus sp. EBM-46 | reverse complement strand
GATCGCGCGAACATGCAGCGAGAGCGATCCCCTCTCTCACCTTCCCGCCAGGTACTCCCGCGAAAGCCGGGCGATATCCTCGAGATCAGCGACCAGATACCCGTCCTCTCTCAGATCTTCTTTGCCTTCTATGCTCTTTGCTACCAGGGCGAAGCGTTCGTTCCTGCTCTCGTTTTGCCATCGCACCTCACCGGCCTTCTCCCGGAGTGCCGCAAGGATGCCGCGGGCCTGGCGGTGGTTCACGGCAGACCACTTGCATTCGCAGAAGAGGACATCCCCGGAGACCTCATTTAAGCCTACGAGATCGATCTCCGCCTCTTTCTGCCACCACCGCCCCAGTCGCGAATACGAGGAACCGAACAGGATGCCCCGGCAAATGAGATCGTGAGAGAGTTGTTCGAACATCTGCCCGCAATAGGGCGCGATCCTCTCCCTGATAGAGGCGAGCACCTCTCTACTCTGCCCCATCTCGGTCTCTGCCCTCCGGGGGTACACAAAACGGAACCAGAACGTGAGATAGGGATCGGTCAGCCGGTAGTGCCTTCTCCGGTAGCCGGCATGGGCGGTCACCGGCACTTCATCGTCGATCAGGTGCATACGCGAAAGGACGGCAAGGTATTTGGAGACCAGGCCTTTATCAAGCCCTGTCTCCTGACAGAGGGGTGCCAGGGCGGTATACCCCGCTGCGAGAGCGCGGAGGATGGCCATGTAGTTCCCTGCTTCGCGGAACTCGTATTGCATCAGGATCTCGGCTTCAGAGTAAAGGTATGCACCTTTGCGGAGGATCTGCTCCTCCACGTTCTCCCAGAATGTTCGGTCGGGGCGAAACAGGCGGAGATAGGCGGGAATTCCGCCGATCACGCACCATGTCATAATGAGATCTTCCTCATCGTAGGGGAGGAACCGACGGAGGTAGGGGTAGGAGAGAGGCTCGAGCTGCCACTGCCCCGTCCTTCTGCCGTAGAGCGGGCTTGTGTATCCCAGCACCTCGGTCTCCATCGTACTGACCGACGAACCTGATAGGATCAGCATCACCGGTTCCTGCGAGAGCACCGTATCCCACACCCTCTGGAAGAGGGAGGGCGTAGCCCGGTCGCGAGCGATGAGGTAGGGGAACTCGTCGATGATGATCACCACCTTCTTTTCCGGAGGAGGGGAGAAGTTCCGGTGCCTGACCAGTGCCTTAATGACGGTCTCCCAGTCGGGATATCTACTCCGCTCGAAATCCGGATCGTTCAGGAATTCCCCCGCATAGTGGGAGAAGTCCTGGATGTTCCTTGCCGTCCCTTCTTCTGAGGCCAGGAAGTAAAAGCCCGGGACCGCCTGCAGGAATCGGGCAAGAAGCGTCGTCTTTCCCACGCGCCGCCTCCCGTAGAGGATCAGGCATTCCGGGACCGGGGAGCGATAGCGGTCGGTGAGAAACTGGAGCTCGCTCTCCCGGTCTACAAAGGGTTGTTGATTCATAAGTATACTACTTTATAGTCAACAATACACTTAAGGCGATCGGTACGTGCCGGGCATCCCCTTACCGGGATAGATGGTCGTAGCCGGGCGGGGTGCGGGCGCAATCCCCTGTTTTCGCGGCGACGCCCGGGAATCACCCCCGGGCGGAGGCCAAGCCGCCGCGGTTTGACCTGGAGCCTGCCGGAAACCGGAGATTCCGGCTGGTCCCGAGATGATCGACATCACGCATGTATTGCGCATCTACGCACATCACCATCCCTGTCCGCGAGCAGTGCAGGTGCTCCATGTAGAGATCGACGTCTTCCGTATCCGCCTTGCCCTTCCCGAAGGAAATGCATGCAGGCTCTTCTGCCACACCCTTGTGTGGTGCAGGCGTGGGTCAAAAGAAAGGTTTGCCGGGCGAAGTGCGTATCCGGAGAAACCGTTTATGCTCTCTTCAACTTGCGTTCTGGTATAGAATTTACCTTTCCTTATTTCGTCTATTTCCTGTAGCGCTTTACTCTCCTTTTCCGGCCTTTTCTGCTTAAATTTACGCTCTATTGTTTTGTTAATTGATTCTTTTCCATGCCGGTGTGCAAGAATCGTTTTATCCGAGATCTCGATCGTCTGCATGTACGTGGTGTCTGGCATCCAGGGGGATATACGTTGTGCAGTTGGTGCAAAATTCCTGCTTCCCGGGCAATTTTCGTCCATTCGGGTAGGGACGAGCCGGGAAACGCCCATGTAGGCTGCATATTCCGGCCGATCTCTCCCTGAGATGGTTTGCAGCGCTGATACCCGGGATCGAACCTGATATGTATTTCCAGGTGGTACACAGTGGTATGTCCGAGACGACGTCGATTAAGATCTCAGAAGAGGTGGAAAGATCGACTCAATCGCCTCAAGATACATCCTCGTGAGACCTATAGCGATCTCCTCTCGCGGTTGACCTCTCAGGCGCAAACGGAACGATTTCCATGGCATACCCCACTCATCTACGTCAGGATTCGCGGGGTCATCCGGGAGCTCAAGGCACCCTATCGCGATCTCGATCGAGAGGGATGTACATCTTCTAGAGTGCCACCTGTTGGTCGCCGCCTCCGATCTCCCCCCGGGCCTGAAAGATATTATCGATGAGTTTGAGGAGAACTGGAACGACTTTGCCCTGCAGGATGAGAGTACTCTATCCGGCGGTGCTCTCAACCTGAGGAGGAAACTTCTCTCACTTGTAGTCAACTACCCCCTCCTCTCGTCGGGGGCATGATACCATGAATGGTATCACGCTCTTTACAGGCTTGCGATTCCACCTTTCCCCCGATGTCGGGGAAGCGGACGCGAGTAGGCCGGTTGACGGCGGCCCTGGCAGCACGATCCCGTGCTTACCGCATAATACTGTTTTGCGCCAATATGTAGCCGTGATCAGCAGGAGAAGTTCCTGTTTCGTGCCTTTGCTGGCGCAAACCAGATTGCTATGGATCCTCATCCGGCATAAAGGATACGTATGCGGGGTGAAAGTGTATTGGGTTCCGCAGAGGGCCGATTCCTCCCCCTCCTCTCGTCGGGGGGCTCCTCGGCCCACGATCCTGAAGGAGACCTGATCGCGTCCCGGAGATCCGGGTCGCCATATGCCGGCTCATGAAAGGTAGGTTTGATGCCGGGATATCAAAGCATATCCAGCCGTTGTTCCGAGATTATTTTCGCGCACGTCGCCGGGCAGCATGTCGGTCCAGGATGGCCCGATCGTCACCCGCTCATCGACTGCAGGCATAACGGCTTCCTCCTGCCTATAGGGGAACACAGGGGTTAACCTGACGCCAGTGGAAAGATATTTGAGATGGTGCGATCATTATATCATATTCAGAGGCGAAGCGAGGATGGCAAAACCAATCGACCTTGGGCTTACCCTTGAGGGAGAAGACGCCCGGTGTTTCCACGAGTATATGGAGAGGCCCACCTATACCGACGCCGCCCGGGAACTGATCCGATCCGCAGCACGCGAAGCGCAAAACCGGCGCCTGTGAACATAACATGCCCCTCCCGGAGATCCGTTTTTTGCCGCTTTCCCGGGATCTGGATGTATCAACTTTCAGTTGTGGCCACGACGATCTAGATGAATTCCTGATCGAGGACTCGATGG
>MPOY01000193.1 GCA_001896715.1 Methanoculleus sp. EBM-46 | reverse complement strand
CTACTGAACAGATCGACAGTTTTCTCTATCTCCGGCTCAAGCTCAGCCAATTGCTTCGTATATTTTTGCCGTATTTTTGGATATTCAGGACCTGTTGAAACTACTATCCTGCGACCATTCTGATTCTCAGCGATCAGATTGTTATTTGCAAAATGATGAACTGCCTTTTTGACATCCTCTGGTGAGAACGGCCCGGAGTAACCTTTCTGAGATTTGAACTTTGTACCAGGCCCTGTTTCAGTAACAATGAAGCAAATCTTCTGAAAAATACCTCTGCCCACCGTTGCTGTATGTGTCTTGTTTTCAAGCCTGTTCAACACCTCGAGGACTGCAAGCTTTTCTGGAGTTAGTTCACTTTGCTTGCGGTTTATCTGATTGTAGTCTTCGAGGAGAACTTTTTGAGAGAGGAATTCCTTACTTAACTCGATAGGCGGTGTTCCAAACGGGGCATATATTTCAACCGGGATCTCAACCTCCGATAATTTTTGGTACATAATACGGCCAATAATATGCCAACTTTGACCGCCGTTCCCGCACCCTAGCGGCGGAAATGCAACAGATTTTATACCCCAGTCTTTGTAATTAGCGACGAAATAGTCTAATCCCGTAACAATATCTTCAATGCGAGATGACGAGCGCCAGTGGTCTTTCGTTGGAAAGTTGATTATCGAATTGCCAAAAATATCGCTGTAATGGTATGGGATCCCTGGTTTGACCTGGTTGTTCTTACACCTTCCGACGTAATCACGAAACATGTCGGGATATCTTTGTTTGAAGAGTAGAGCGATCCCTTTCCCCATAACACCCACACAGTTCACAGTATTTACCAGCGTCTGTGCCTTGCTTTGGAAAATGTCTCCAACCAGGATATCCACCATTTTATCTCTCCTTCGTTTGAATCCGCATATTAAAGAACATATCCGGATTGATCAGGATCTCTCGATCAAAGCCCGCTCTTAGTAAACTCTCCCTTGAGTGTTCACTTGTCACATATGCTCCTATAATATGTTTTGCAGTTACGCTATGCGGAACCAGAACTTCCGCACATATAATGCTTTTATGTTCCCATTCTTCAATTTGATCATCATGTTTCCAGTATCTTGCATAGATTCTGTCTACGTCAAGCTTTCCTACGGATTCTGAAAGTGTGTAGAATGTCACATAATCGCTCGAAGCATTCCTGTCCGTCAACACAACACCAAGATGTTCAATCACGCCCTTATCAATCCTTAGAATACAAAGATCCTCTGAGACATTTTTCATCAAACGAAATAACATTGGATTCCTGGCATTTAAGTAGAGGTTCACATATCTGTGAAGAAGCTGACCCCCAGGGATTCTTTTTTTTGCTCTGCGCTCCTGCACCTCTTCCAGTGCAACAGAAGTATGTGCCATATTCGAGGCCAATTCATAACACAAAATTCCGTTCTCTAATATCGATGAAATATTTCCAATAGCGACTATATAATGGAGCTCCCGGATGTATTCGTGCATCTATTCTCTTTCTTAGACTTTCATTAGATTTAAATCGATATCAACTGCCAGGCAGTTCTTAATACCTGCTTAAACCCCTTGGGCCTGGGTGACTATGCCGGCGAAAGCAAAAAAGGGAATATAACAGTGCCCATACAAATTCCCTTCAACCAGAACCGACACCCATATCTCCCCG
>MPOY01000217.1 GCA_001896715.1 Methanoculleus sp. EBM-46 | reverse complement strand
CCGTTCCGGTAGCGTTTATGGTGAGGTTTTCGCCCTGCAGGGTCCGGAGCGTCGATACGTTCTTGAGATCGGCGAGCGTGGAGGAACCGTTCACGATGTGATAGAGCACGATGTCCTTACTGTCGCGGGAACCGTTCAGGATCGGTTCGCGGATATCGGGGTCCATCCGCTCGAATGCATCATCGGTCGGGGCGAACACCGTGTATGGTCCCGGGCCCTCAAGCGTGGCGGCGACGCCGGTCGACCGGAGGAGGCCTGTGAACAGGGTGAAGTTCCCGAACGCGGGGGTCTCCTCGAAGGGGATGCCGGTCTCGGTCAATGCAAGGACTTCCATGATGTTTTCGGCGGGGTCCGATGAAGAGAGGGAGGAGAGGGGTTTTGCACCCGCTCCCATTCCTCCTCCTACAGGTGTGGTGCCGGTCTGGTTTTCGGTCTGGTTCTCTGCCTCCACAGTCGGCGTGACCTCGAGCGCCCCCGCACCCAGGGCCGGGTTGACGATGGTGGGCGGCACGATCTTCCAGACCTTGCCGGTGCTGGTAGAGGCATCAGGGCCTCCCACGTCGCTTGTCAGCACGTACATGTCCAGGTCGGCATCCTCGCCAAACCCGCGGAGGAACATGCCCAGGGTATCGCTGTTTTGTGCGGTGGCGTTCACTATCTGGGCCTGCCACATGGCGTTATCTTCCGGCGTCAGACCTGCGGCGGTCGGCGGCAGTGCGCCCTCGGCCCACCCTGCCGGCGGCGTGGCGGCAAGGAGGGTGCCGTTTCCTACCGTCCGGCTGTCGCTCCAGTAGCCGAATATGTACCTGCCCTGGAGCCCGACGACAGTGTTTCCGCGATAGACATCACCGCCGACGATCACGATGCCGAGATCGTGGCCGCCCTCAAAGATGGGGCCGATCAGGGGTTCTCCCAGAAGGCCGGTGCTGTTGCAGGACTCTCCCGGGGCCGTGGGGGCGTTCGGGTCGAAGCAGTGCGTCCCTTCGCGGATGTTCCAGCCGTAGTTCCCGCCGTTCAGGACAATTAAGACGGACTCAAAGAGGTTCTGGCCTGCCATGGCGACGTAGAGCGCGTTGCCGTCGCTGGCGTCAAAAGCCATGTAGGCGGGGTTCCGGAATCCGTAGGCGTATATCTCCTGTGGAACTGTCTTGTAAGCGTAGGAGTCGAGGATCTCGGGCTGATTCTCGGCGAACGGGTTGTCGGGCGGTATGCCGTAGAGGCTGCCGGCAGACGTCGTCCACGTCGGCTCGGGTGGGTTCTCCGTCCGGTTGGCGCTCGCGCCCCCGGTCTGGTTCTCGGTCTGGTTCTGCTGAACTATCGTAACCCCGGTGGCGGTGCTGTCCACATCGATCCGGAGGATCTTGCCGTAGATCTTCGTGAGATCCTGGGCGTTCCCGATACCGGGGGTATGCCCGTTCCCGACATCGTTTGCCTTCCCGCCGTCACCGACCGATATGTAGAGGTAGCCGTCGGCGGGGCCGAAGGCGAGCACGCCGCCGTTGTGGTTCTCGTAAGGTTTGTCGATGTACATCAGGACTTTCTCGGACGACATGTTCACGGTGTTCGGATTATCGGGATCGACCTGGAACTCGGATATGTGATTCGTGCAGCTCCAGCCCTCGGGGGCTTCCGGTCTTAAGGGCGCGCTGTAGAAAGCGTAGACCTTGCCGTTGTTCCTGTAATTGGGGTGGAACGCTATGGAGAGCAGGCCGCGTTCATCGTAGGTCGGGTCGAGTTTCACGAGGTTATCCCGGAGGTCCAGGAACGGTTCGGGGAGTTCGGTCCCGTTTACATCGACGATCTTTGCGACCCCGATCTGGTCCACGACAAAGAGCCGCCCGGTCCCGTCGTCGGGCGACGTGACCATCATGGGCGCGGTGAAGTTCTCACCGATGAGCTCAAGGCCGATATCGGCCGTAAAACTCGGGATGGGTGCCAGGTTCGTCAGGGATTCGTTGTTCTGAAACGTCGCGGCAAGCGAGTCGCCGGCGTTCGTGAGGTCCGTTACGTTGCCGGGCGTGCTCTGCGTCGTCTGGTTGGAACTCTCGTTGGTACTGCTTGCATTGCTCAATCCCGCCTGTTGTGCACCCACGCCCGCAATGAGTGCGATGATGAGGAGGGATGCTATGACAAGGGTAACTTTTGTCATGCGGGTCCGGACATGGCACGAGAATATATAATGGTTGTGCCGGATCGTCTGACGTTATCCGGGGCATAGAGGGTCAGGATTGAGAGAACACGTTTTTTTGCCGGTATCCCGCACCATCGGGTGATCTGCCGTCATCCCTGCGGTGCGACCAAAGACCGCCCGCGAGGTCATACGACCCCACTCCCCATTCCGCGCCGGCGTTCGTACCGCCCTGAAAGATCTTTCAGCGCGGTCAGGAGAGGTTTGCTGCCCCGCCCGTGTCGGCCGGGAGCAGCACCCGGTTGATACCCTGGATGGCTCCGTTCTTTGCGACGAGATCGGGGATGATGATCGTGGCGTTGCCAACCCGGGTCTCGTTGCCGGTTGCATTCACGGTGAGGTTGCTTCCCGCGAGGGTGACGAGCGTGGTCTCGTTACGAAGGGCGCTCTCTGTATACGATCCCGGCACGATATGGTTCAGGGCGACTGCGGTGCGGTTTATTGCTCCCGACTGGTTGCCCGTCGTCTTGGTCAGGGCGTTCATATCGTCGGGAGGAAGCTCTACGAATGCCCCATCGGTCGGGGCAAAGACGGTGTACGAATCGTTGCCCTGGAGGACCTGGTTCACCCCCGTCGTCTGGAGGAGATCGATGAAGATCGTGAAGTTGCCGTAGACAGGTGTCTCTTCAAAGGGGATGGCCGTCTCGGTCGCCTGGAGAAGCTCCCAGACGGTTCGATCGCCGGCGGGCGGCTCCAGGAGATCCCATATCTGGCTGACCTGGCCATGGTCGGGCGTCACGGCCAAAGAGGAAGAGGGGGTGGTCCCCGCTCCCGCTGTCGTGTTGGTCGTGGTCGCGTTTCCAGCCGTTGTGGTCGCATTTCCAGCTGTCGTCGTTGCATTTCCAGCCGCTGCACCCTGCGACGGCACGAACTTCCAGAGGTTGCCCGTCTGCGTGGACGAGTTCGGGCCACCGATGGTGTTGGTCAGCAGGTAGATCTCGTTATCGTTGTCCCGGCTGATCGAGCGGACGAACTCGTTCAAACGCCCGGTCTCGTTGCTGGGAGGACCGGTGACCTTCAGCTCCTGAAGGGTCCACATGGCGTTGTCCTCCGGTGTGAGCTCCTTTGCCGAGGTTGGGATCTTCTCCTCCCAGCCGTCCGGTGGCGTGGCCACGAAGAGTATGCCGTTGGGCGTCACGTAGTTGTTGGGTGAGCTCCAGGAACCGAAGACATACCTTCCGGCGAAGTCCGGGAGGTCCTTACCGCGGTAGATCTCTCCACCGACGATCACGTTGCCGACGTCATGCCCATACTCGACAACGGGGCCGATCAGGGGTTCGCCCTGGTATCCGGTCCTGTTGCAGGTTGCCGGGGGCTGTAGCGAGTTGTTCGCGTCGAAGCAGTGGGTGCCCTCGCGGATGTTCCAGCCGTAGTTTCCACCATTCACCACATCCAGGACGGACTCAAAGAGATCCTGGCCTGCCATCGATATGATGAGCGCGTGTTTGCCTCCTGAGTCAAAGGCCATGTAGGCGGGATTCCGGAACCCGTAGGCGTAGATCTCGGGAGGAATCTCTTTGTAAGCGTAAGTCTTGAGGATGGGCGGCTTATCGGTGGCGAAGGGGTTGTCCGGCGGTATGCTGTAGAGACGGCCTGCGGCAGTCGTCCAGGTGGGGTTCACCGGCTGGAAGAATCCCCGGAAGTCCTTGGTCATCTCGGTCTCGTTGACTACCGCTCCGCCGGTCTGGTTTCCGGTCTGGTT
>MPOY01000473.1 GCA_001896715.1 Methanoculleus sp. EBM-46 | reverse complement strand
AGCAGTGTATCTTAACGGAGGCAGCTCGCCATACTACACTGGAACAATCACATCAGACACGGCGGGTATTGCCAAATTCACTGTTGTCAATGCTCCGTCTGGAACGTATTCGACAGAAATAACTAATATCACAGCTGCCGGGTACACCTGGGATGGTGATTTCCCGGAGAATAGTTTCAACAAATAAGAAAAATCCACTTCTTTTCACTTGATTTGAGATGAGTTATTCATAGCAGTTCTGAATAATGCTTTTGAACTCTTTAATACTCGATCAGTTTCCAATGCTTAATACTATATACATGGATCTTAGGAGTCTGAAGCTAAAGAGTTATGTTGATTGGAAATCTAGTGCTTTCTTATAAATACTGGAAAAGATACTGGGTTTTGAAGACTTACCTGCAGTTTAGCGACAAGTTTTCTTGTTATCTGCACCCTCTAGTTGGTTGAAGTAAGCAGAAAAACATCGGGATATGCAAAAATCATTCGAACATCAATTGTAGGTGGTATTATTTAGTTGGTCGATAAAACAAACGCAAGTTCATTCTTGTGAAATCACCAATTTAGAACTGAACAGTTTTTTAGTTTCTGTATTCGTAGAAAGCAACTCAAAGTCTGAAGACTCTGGTTTGATGATTGTATCCATTTACAAATCTTGCCTCTAGCAGGTGGTGCGATCTAGTTGAGAAAAGCATTTGTAATAGAGCTATTTGGACATGAGATGTGTTTGCTCTCAGTAGTTCAAGCTCTTATCAATTGTGAAGAGCTTGAAGTCAATGTGATATCTTCAGATTCCGTAAAAGCGAACGTGATGAAGAGCTCCTTTTATCTTGAAGACGTTGAATGGCATGACATAAAAACGGAAGAGCCAATAAGCAATAGACCATTGAAGAATGCAAGCAATTTCAAAAGAGTTCTTACTGATGTATTAAAAGCAGTGTCTGGTCTTTCAGAACGAAATGATCTTGTGTTAATCAATACAGTGGAATGTGACTTATGTCATCTACTTCTTAGGAACCTTGTGGAACCGTTAAACGCAATAGGTCTCAAAGTCTTCATCGGGATACACAATTCATATTTGTTTATGTCTGGCTTTCCAGCTGAAGTTGAATACAGTTTGAAGAAGTTCTACAGACTGCCGCTACAGAAACGCTTTCGGAAGAAACACATTCCTTCGTTCTTGTCGTCGGCTATGTCTGCAATGGCTTTAAATTATAGAAAAGCAAAGTTGAGAATGATAGCAGTATCGGTGGCAGGGTATTATGTTTTTGGCGAGCAAGTGATAACACCGAAGGACTCGAAAGCAAGACTCGTATTCTCTGCAAAGCCTGTTAATCTCGATATTGTAAAATTACGCCGTAAAAGGATTAATGAAATTGTATATAGTGACGATAAGCTGGTATTTACAGTCACAGGAAAAGTTGATCTCTATAGAAGAGATTATATTTCTGTTCTAAAGTCTTTTGAACACATTGATGCCAGCAAATTCCAGTTAGTCTTTCTCGGGGAATTAGCCGATCCGATAGTACGGGATCTTGTAAATAATTCTTTTATAAGAAGTTCGATTACCACTTTTGATAGGCGCGTTTCAGAAGACGAATTTGAATATTGGATAAGCAAGATAGACTTCATCATCGCCCCAGTTTCAGAAATACCTCCCTACGGGAAATTCAAGATATCTGGCAATCCAGGAGACGCCCTTTCCTCAGGAATCCCATTGATTATTCCGCAATGCTACTTTGAAGGTAATACACCTCTAGGAACGTTATCATACACTGATTCTGATTCCCTAAAAGAGAAGATCGAAGAATTGATTGAAGATCGGAATTATGCTGTCTCTATTTCAAATCAAGCGCTAAATAGAACACACAGCACTGCTGATGGGTTCGAAACGAGTGATTACATTTGCCGTATCTTGGGTAACACATAATTTTGTTTATTGTCGCTTCCAATTTGTTCAGATATCTTTGCTTCATAATTGCTGCATCAGGCAAGCATTGTATATACTAATCAATCTATCGATGTGTTTTTCGAAAGAGTGTTTTTCTAGAACTGTTCTTTGCGCATTCCTGCCTACAATTGAGTAATAGGATATATCACTACTAAACTCAACCAATATATCCCGAATTGCTTCTGCACTTCCCTCTTCAACAAAGAAACCGTTATAACCGTCTTCGATAACTTCAACTATTCCTCCCACACGTGTGGCGATTACCACCTTCCCGCAAGCCATACCTTCAAGAAGGCTCATTGACGTACCTTCACGGATGCTGTCGAATGTAATAGATGGGATTAGCACAACGTCAGCTGCCTTGAAAAAAGAGCAAATCTCCATATGCGAAATGGTATCAAGAATTAAAACGTTTTCTTGACCATGTGTGATTGATTCAATCTGCTTTCTCTGTGGTCCTCCTCCAGCGAAAATGAAGAGTATATCTGTATTATTCCTTAACAACCAAGAAGCTTTAGCGGCATAAACAACGCCTTTTTCAGGGGAGAATCTTGCTGGAATCAAGACAATTCTTTTGCTTTCGGGAAATCCAAGCTTTCTTCTTATCGATAGCTTTTCATCATCAGAGACCGGAGAAAATTCATCAGTATCGACTGCATTGTGAAGCACGGTGATTTTTTGCGGAGGGATTCCAAACCTTTCGATAAGGTACTCCTTTCTCTGTTGATCCACGCATATTATATGTCGCGACTTATAGCACGCCGTTTCTTCTATTTCCTGCATTTGCATTAGAGCTTTTTTCCGGGAAGAATCTTTTCCACTAAAGTTCTTTGCAATGATTTCGAAGGCAAAGTATCCATGTATGGTGAGTATCATATTGTCGTCAGTATGAACTCCTAAAGCAGATATTACATCTTGGCAATGTACAATGTCTTCGTTTACAAGATCAAGTTCATTGAAGAAGTCTATTAAATTCGCCAAGACGATTCTTCTTCTCTCAAATACATCCCAGAATTTCAATGATCGATGTCTTAAAGCAAGATTGGCTTTTCTAAAAACAGACATGTTATAGTAATTAGCACCAGGATAATGAGCTGTCACTTCTATTCCTCTCCGGGAAAGGAATTTCTCTATCAGCAACTGATAGATATGTTTTCCGCCTCTCTTGATGATTTCGGAGTTGTCTGAAGACACCAGAGCAACTTTCATTTTGAACATTCCCTATATATTTCTGATTCTCTACAGACTGTCTCGTTCCATGAGAAGTATGGTTTAGTCATCTCGGGAATATTGGCAATCACATTCTCAGAAAGAATAGCAAATAATGCTTCTGCAAAGTCTCTCACGATATTGTTTGATTCAGCAACGAATTTTCCACCATTTCCAATAGCTTCTGGAATTCCCCCATTATCAGTACCAACAACTCTTACACCACAGGCACGTGCTTCAAGAATAACAGCTGGAAAACCTTCATTGCGACTTGGAACTGCGAGAACATCTAGTGCATTCAGTGCAACGGGTATAAGCTTGTGGTTGAGTCTTCCAGCAAAACGAGTTGTAACAGGCATTCTCTCCCTCAGCATCTTCATAAGGGGTCCATCTCCAACAATAAGGAAGAATACGTCCGATCTGAGTTTCATTAGCTCCCGCGCGATTGCCGGAAGTCTGTCGGCCCCTTTCACTTCTATTAGGTTCCCCACGAAACCAACAATCTTTCTATCAATAGGTAAACCCATAATTTTTCTAGCTGTCTCTTTGTCCATTGGTTTGAATAAATCAGTGTCCACACCGTTTGGAATCACAACGCCATTATACTTGTCATAGCCTAGCTTTTCACATGCATCTTTCATCAAAGCCTTGCTCACAAAGATTACCTTTGCTGCCTTTTCAAGAACCTCTCTGACAGCAGTCTTATTGTTGTTT
>MPOY01000086.1 GCA_001896715.1 Methanoculleus sp. EBM-46 | reverse complement strand
GGCGATAAGGGACTATCTGACAGGCATATACAATAGAAGAGGCCTATTCGAGCTGGGAGAGAGTGAGCTAAAAAAGGCTCAAAGGTATCACACCGATACTGGACTCATCATGTTCGATATAGATAACTTCAAGAAACTGAACGACAAATACGGTCATCTGGCGGGTGATTTTGTTTTAAAGGCCGCTACAAAGATATGTGGTTCCGAACTGAGATCGGCCGATATATTTGCCAGATACGGCGGCGACGAATTCGTGGTGATCCTGCCGATGACGGACCTCGCTAGGACGCGAGAAGCAGCGAAAAGATTATGCAACGCTCTATGTTCCAACACTTTGGAATATAATGAAACTACGTTTAATATATGTGCCAGCTTCGGGGTAACCTCTTACCAGCGGGAAGATACCCTCGAAGGAATGATCAAGAGGGCAGATAGATCGCTGTATATTTCCAAGAATGCAGGTGGAAACCGGGTTAGTGAAGGAGAAAGCAGTGATTGAAAACACCGGAAAGCATTTGGAAATTGATTTTACGGACCGCAACTTCGAGGAACTCATCTGGGAGTACGATCTGGCAAACGGAGTAGCTACCTTCAACCAGGGATGGCAAAAGCGGCTCGGATACTTAACAGAAGAGATAAAACCGACCATAGACAATTGGAAAAAACTAATTCACCCGGACGATCGTGAACGAACGATCAAATCCCTTACGGATTTTTTTGAAGGAAGATCGGAAAAGTACGAAGCCATATACAGAATGAAGGCAAGCGATGGAAGCGACGTATGGGTTCTATCTTCGGGGAGAGCTCTCCGAACAGACAAGTCCGGTAAGATCTTGAAAGTAGGCGGTATTCAACGGTTGATATCGGACATTGAGACGGTCGAGCTGGACTTACGCGAGAGAAAGAAGGAACTGGAATTCTTCTTCGCTTTTTCGAAATTGATCGACGATTGTGGAGATTCTATGGAAGAAATATGCGCCGGGTTGACCGAACTCTTGCCGAAGGCCTTTTTTGATACCGAACACACAGGTGTCGAGATAGTCTATCGTGACGGAGTGTACAGCTCTAAAAACCTGCTCAAAGACTCAAGATTAATCAAAAAACCTCTCAAGAGAGGAGCCGAGAAAATTGGATCGATCAGCGTCTATTACTCCGGTTACAGAGATGTCCGATTCCTCAGCGAAGAGGATAAGGTTATTTCATCCGTAGCCGAAAGACTCGGGAAGATAGCGATAAGAATCGAGAATTCGAAGGCTTTGAAAAAGAGCGAAGAACTCTTCAGGGTTACTCTCGCGAGTGTGGGGGACGCCGTTCTGGCGACGGATGCGTTTGGAATAGTCACTTTCGTGAACGATACGGCCTGTGAAATGCTCGGTCTGGAAATGCAAAAGATCCTTGGGCAACAAGTGAACTCGGTGATGCATATCTTCAACGAACTCACGGGAGAGCCGGCCGAAATACCCATAGATCTCGTACTCAGCTCCGGCAAGAAAGTCGGACTCGCAAATCACACCTGC
>MPOY01000623.1 GCA_001896715.1 Methanoculleus sp. EBM-46 | reverse complement strand
TGCAGCGGCGCTCATCACCGGCGATGGGCACCGGGCTGCCACGATCGCAGAGATGTTCGCGGGATTAGTGACGGCGAAGAGTCGCTGAGAGATGGGCGGTGATGCTCCTTTGAGTCCGCGCTATGCCGCAGGATCGGTACGGGGGCGACTCTATACCGTGCAGCCCTGAGAATGCTTGATAGCCCGTGAATACCATACGTTTACCGGGGAATCATCATGATGGCGAAGAAGGATGCGGGGAACAGGCAGACTTCCCTCAACTCTTGCTCCGGGGGAGAGGCGGTATCCAGAGCGAAAGGAACGCCGGCGGATAGATCAGCCTCTGCCCTCCCTGCAATCGCCAGCGCCAGGGATCTCGATCGCCATCTCCGCACCTTCCGTCATCAACGGGATGGGGTGATAACCGATACCGTACGACCTGCCCGTGTCGAAGAGGTGAATGTCGGGGATACGGTCGTTCGAAGGTATATCGGTGAGTTCTGGACCGCCAAGCAGAGAGGTGCAAGCACTCTGCACGAGGTCTCCTATCGCGCCTGCTTCAAACCGCAACTCCCCCGATTCTTCATCGACCGCTTAACTGCAGAGGGGGATAGCGTCTACGACCCCTTTGGCGGGCGCGGGACAACCATCATCGAGGCGACGTTAGCAGGCCGGAGGGGAATATCAAACGATGTCAATCCCCTGAGCGAGATCTTCGCCTCCCCCCGCCTGCATATCCCGGGGTTATCCGATATCGAGAAGAGGCTCCGGGAGATACCCCTGGATAAAACAAAAACAGCGGATATCGATCTCTCCATGTTTTACCATGCGGAGACGCTCGGGGAGATCGTATCCCTTAAAGAGTACCTCCAGGAACGCCGGGCAACCGGCAAGGAGGATGACCTTGATGGGTGGATTCGCATGGTCGCGACGACCAGGCTGACCGGACACTCTCCGGGGTTTTTTTCGGTGTACACGTTACCCCCGAACCAGGCAGTCAGCCGGGACAGCCAGAAGAAGATCAACACAAAGCGTAACCAGGTGCCCGGCTATAAAGACGTGAAAGGCCTCATTCTCAAGAAGTCACGCCAGTTGATCAGAGGCATCGCTCCTTCGGAATTCGAGCATATTGCCAGATACGGCAAACATGGGGTATTCCTAAACCAGGATGCACGGCATACGGCCCGGATCTCAGATAACGCCATAGCGCTGACGGTGACCTCACCCCCCTTCCTGGACATCGTGCAGTACCCGGCCGACAACTGGTTACGCTGCTGGTTCAACGCCATCGACGCCGAAGAGGTCAGTAAAAAGATCACCATGGCCCGGACCGTGGAGCAGTGGGCAGATGTCATGGCCGGCGTATTCAAAGAGCTGTACCGGATCACCCGGGCCGGCGGATGGGTTGCCTTCGAGGTAGGAGAAGTCCGGAAAGGGTCCATCCGGCTTGACGAGGTCGTTGTTCCTCTCGGCATCGATGCAGGATTCACGCTGTTCGGGATCCTGATCAACGACCAGGAGTTTACGAAGACCGCCAACATATGGGGCGTCTCCAACAACACCGGCGGCACCAACACGAACAGGATCGTCCTCTTCACCAAAGAGGGAGAGCGATGATTGACACGCCGACATCCACGCCTCCCGGATTGCAGGATTTGACGGTGTGAACGTATTTGCGGAGGCAAACCCAAAAATCCTCACGCAGAGCGCAGTTCGGCGGTGAGAGGGGAGGAGGCTAATCTTTAACTATTGATGGGCTGATGAGCGCGCCCATGCCCATAGATGTTGCCGGGAAAGCGAAGGGCTTCCTCCTGAAGCCTTCAGCAACGTTTCGAGCCACGAAGGAGGAGAGCCTGAGCAGTGCGTTTCAGTATTACGTGATACTGCTCGTCGTCTTCAGCGTGGTGACGTTCGTTGTCTATGCTCTCGTATTCACATCCATACCCGCCGTAATGAGCGGGCGTTTGCCCGAAGGGTTTGGCGCCGAACTGAGCATCTATATAGCTTTCTTCCTCTTCATGGTCCGGTTCTACGGGGTATTCCTGACCGGGCTCGTATATCACGTATTCGTGCTCCTGTTTGGCGGGACGCAAGGGGCGGCCCGGACCATACGGACCCTGATGTATGCCTCGACGCCGGCCATCATCCTCGGGTGGATCCCCATCATCGCAGCCGTCGGAGATGTCTGGACGTTTATTCTCTTCATCATCGGCATACGAGAGAACCAGGATATGCCGCTCGGCCGCGCCGTCCTGGTGGCCATCCTCCCGCTGATACTCTCGTTGATCTCCACAGGACTGATCGTTCTGGCAGTGAGCACGCTCTATCGCGCCCGCTTGCATGCCCTGATGGGAATATGATCTCCGATTGGCGGACAATGGCAGAAGGGTCCTAAAGATGCACAACCGAACGGGTATTCGTGAAGAGCAACGAGGATGATGAGTTCCGGAGCAAGGGCGTCGCCGGGGAAGCTCTTGCTGAGAGAGGCCGCAGGGGCATATAAAACGTCCGGGAGCCTTCATCTTTCGTTGGGTCGGGCGGTTTCTCACATTGTGCGTGAGTTTGTGGATGTTGTGGAACAGTATATAATTCCCTCAACGCAGTACAAGATCGACATAGAAGGTATT
>MPOY01000011.1 GCA_001896715.1 Methanoculleus sp. EBM-46 | reverse complement strand
AGACCGCTGTAGTTGTCTTGCCAGCGATAGTATGTGCTTGTACATATGTTGTACTTTCTGCAAACGGCAGTCACTGAGGTCATCTTTGCTTCCGAGAGGGTCTGGATTATCTTCTCGATTGAGTACTTTTTCCCTTTCATTTTGGTTCGCCTTCCTTAGTAAGTCTATCATTTACCTTGTCTCGTTTTAGGGGAGCAGATCACGGACACGAAGAGAGCACAGAAATACTCTTCAACAAAACTTCTCCGCTCTATACGTAGGAAGCGAACCGATGACATCCGAGATGATCTGTGATATATCTGTTGTGGGCATGAAATCATCCTTTCGTATGGTTTGATCACCACGAATATACGATGATTTCATGCCTTTTCAATAAACGCTGTTCTATTTCCTTCTCTAGGTTAAGTCAAAGTGCATAAGTTGAGAACCTGGTTTCTCGTCCATTCGAATTCCTTTCTGAATACATTGCACGGCACAGAGAAACTCACGAGCCAGTAGAGTTCGTTCCGTCCTGCTTATTCAAGAGTTACACTTTGCAGAGCGCTCTGGATAAGCTTGATGTAATTGAATGTTTCGAAGAACCCGGCCAAAAACTGCGTGTCGGTGAGATTCATGAGAAGCAAAAGCAAATCTATGAAAGTCTTGGCGTTTCTCCTCCCTCCTCGTTATGAGTTGGCGGGAATCCAAGTTGTAATATATAATTGGGCTATTCGAGAGAGGCGATTAGGATAGCAGTTATTCATGTTGATGTAAACGAACAGCGGGACCCTTCTTCAAGCTGAATACCATGAAGAAAAGTCGGGGTGATAACAAGAGAAGTTTGCATCTTAACCATTCCTTTAATGAATTAGTGACTTGTGTTTTCACTCTGAACCTTCTCAATAACTTCAATATCGACGGATTTCTAGCAATCACTTTCAGTTCTTCCTTGTTGTATCCATGTAGAGCAAGATACTCCATTGCTGAAGTGATTCTGACAGGAACCACGTAATTCCGAATAATCATGTGAAATTCAGCTTCAGGAGATTCTCTTTCTAAGTACTTAGCAAGTCTCAAGTAGGATGCGACATCTTCAAACCTTCTCAAAGATACCACTTGAGACAGAGACTCACTGACAAGTATGTATCTGAATAACAAATCTTTTACTACGGACACTTTTCTGGCATCCAGCAAAGCTTTTACGATAAACTCCCTATCTTCTCCATGTTGGCAACCGGATGTAAAAAGTAGCTTGTGGTTTCTTAAGAATTGCCTGAGGAAAAGGAATGCACCAGTATTCAGGGATAGTTTTGAGTATAATATGTGTTCTATCAGGATTCGATTGTTTACTACGTTGCTTTTTGGATTAGTGATCGGGAAACAATTGAAGACAGCTTCTGGCGTTTCTTCACCAGCAGCAATTACCTCTTGGCCACACAAAGTGATATCGGAACCGCTCGTCTCGGCGGTTGAAAGCATCTTCTCAACGAATCGACAGTCTATTTCATCGTCACTATCAAGAAAATGGACAAACTTTCCTCTCGACATTTCCATTCCGACATTTCTGGCAATGCTAACTCCTTTATTTGACTGAGTGTGGATCGTCCAGGGAAAATCTGCGTTCTCAAGTAGTTCCTCGGCCCGGGACTTTGTGTTGTCAGTTGAGCCGTCGTCAATAAGAATTATCTCGAGATTTCGGCAAGTCTGTCTTAGTACAGAATTAATGGAACGCGAGAGGTGATTTGCAGCATTATAAGCTGGGATGACTATGCTAAGTCCGAGCTGCCTGGTTTCTTCCACTTCATTTATACCCCTTCATTAACTGTTGATAGATCTCGACTTCGTGTTCAACCGTCTTCTGCCAGCTCCATTTCCTTGCAAAATTCTCTAGCGAGACTCTTTTGTCTGATTCATCTATTAGATTAGCGACTGCAACTGCCATAGATGCTTCAAGTTCTGTGGATTTTCCTCCTACGATAATTCCATCTTCTTCAATAGTTTCGGGAATTCCGCCTGTTTCTGATCCAGCGACTTTTACACCGCATGCCCTGGCCTCGAGAATAACCACACCCTGCCCTTCGTTTCTACTGGGGACTACCAAAATATCAATTGAGTTCATAGCTATGGGTATGAGGTAATGATCAATACTACCTAAAAAAACAGTGTTGACAGGCATTCTTTCTCTAAGCATTTTCATTAAAGGGCCATCGCCAACAATTAGGAAGAATACGTCCGATCTGAGCTTCATTAGCTCCCGCGCGATTGCTGGAAGTCTGTCGGCCCCTTTCACTTCTATCAGGTTCCCCACGAAACCAACAATCTTTCTATCAATAGGTAAACCCATATTTTTTCTAGCTGTCTCTTTGTCCATTGGTTTGAATAACTCAGTGTCCACACCGTTCGGAATCACAACGCCATTATACTTGTCATAACCTAGCTTTTCACATGCATCTTTCATCAAAGCCTTGCTCACAAAGATTACCTTTGCTGCCTTTTCAAGAACCTCTCTGACAGCAGTCTTATTGTTGTTT
>MPOY01000083.1 GCA_001896715.1 Methanoculleus sp. EBM-46 | reverse complement strand
GCCCAGACGGCCATCGTTGTCTGATCCTGTCTACTGTATCTCTTCATGGTACACCACCCCGGGAAAACCCCTCTTCCCGGAGAGAAGGGGAACTATATCCGCGTGCCTTCTTCGATAATCCTGACGTAATCCACAAACATATACTGTTTATATCGCTCTTTTCCGGTGATCTCTTCAAGGATTCCGATATCTTCGAACCGTCCCACGAGTTTGGTTGCGGCCTGGCGACTGATCCGCAACTCCTCCATCGCCTGCCCTATCGTGATGATGGGATGATCAAAGAGCGTATCGATCAGTTTTACGGCATAAACACCGCCGATATTGTTCTCCAGCAACTTTTCGATCAGTGTCTCCTTGAGCTGGATAATCCTCTTCGCCGTCTCGATTGAGTTGTTGGAGACCTCGATGACACCCCGGAGGAAGAACTCAAGCCACGCCTCCCAGTTCCCCTGGTATCTGATACCGTTGAGGAGCGTATAGTACTCCTCTCGATTCCTCTTCAGGTAATAACTGAGATAGAGCAGCGGTCTTGCCAGAACGCCCCTGGAGCAGAGATAAAACGTGATCATCAACCTGCCCATTCTTCCGTTGCCATCCAGATACGGATGGATCGTCTCCAGTTGAGCATGGATGAGAGCGGTTTTTATCAGCGTCGGCGTTTTATCGTTGTTCTGGATAAACCGCTCAAGGTCTTTCATGAGGTCCGGAACCCGCTCCGGCGGCGGCGGGACAAATATCGCATCCTGAATAGTCCCCCCAGAAAGACCGATCCAGTTCTGAACATGTCGTAACCGGCCCGGAAGCTTATGTGAGCCCCGTGTGCCCTGGATCAAAAAACGGTGAATCTCGTTCATCAGATCAAGAGAGAGCGGCGAAAACCCCAGTTTCTCTATACCGTGGTGGAGCGCTTTTATGTAATTCAGCACCTCCTGTATCTCGTTGATGTCGTCTCTGGGCCGGATGTGCGCCTCGAACTCAAGAATACCCTGAAGAGATGCCTGCGTACCCTCGATCTGGGAACTTAGCAGGGCTTCCTTCTTAATGTACATCGCCACGAAGAGATCCGGATTTGGAAGCACCTGGGTAACTCCGTCGAGGCGAGCCAGAGCGCCGTCGGCTTTCGATAGCAGATATAAGAGACCTTCATCGAGGGCGAGATCTCCCGAGGGTAAGGGATGTGGAATGAACGCATCGTATCCACCCTCCTGGCGGATGAAAATCCCTGCCCTGTTATCGGGATACCGCTTCATACATCATAATTCGATTTACGACAATATAAGTTGCCCTCTAAGTCAACTTGTGTTGACTTACAAGCGGCTGTCACCTCTAAGTCAACCTGACGGAACTTATCGATCACACGGGAGCGTAAGTCAACCTGTGTTGACATAGCGGCGGCGCACCACCTCTAAGTTAACTTGCGTTGACTTAGAACGATCCCCGGGCCCGGTACCTCCACCGTACCGGCTAATCCGCCCCGGACACAGACGATAGATCGCATGCACCGCCGCGAGCCACCCCGCGCCCTCTCCGCCCCGGGGGATAAAACCGCTCCGAACGCTGTAGTCATCGAATTTAACTTGCGGGGGTGAAGGGGGCGGAGCGAGGGTGGGGACGGGCGTTCCGCCACCCTTCTTCACTTTCACCCTGCATGGATCGAGTATATCATATCCCGGGTTCATTCTTCTATTGTCTATGCTCATTTCCTACAAGTATCGAGTATACCCCGATGCAACGAGAGAAGCGCGGTTGCATGAAGCACTTGATACCTGTAGGCGGCTCTACAACAAGCTCCTGGTAGAATGCAACACTGCGCGCGAGAACGGATCCTCCCTGACAATGC
>MPOY01000279.1 GCA_001896715.1 Methanoculleus sp. EBM-46 | reverse complement strand
CCGGCCGCATCAAAGAGGCGGCGGATCTTCTGTATCTTGCTCTCGTGGTGGCTCCTCGCCCGGAGATTCGCGAAATAGACGTCTGCCATCGTCGTCTGCTCCCGTATGGGTACTCTCGGATCGGCAGGGGATAAGGGTTGTGCTTGCCGGTCAGAGGCCCGAGAGGTCGATACCGCCGTTCGATGTGGTGGCGGTGATCGTCGGCCCCCCGTCGCCGAGCAGACCCGTGACCGAGGTCCCGGTCGACTCGCTGACCCGGAGCGAACGATCGCGGACCGTCACCCTGCCGTTCGAGGTGGTGGCGATCACGCGGGCATTGAGATCCTCTGCGAACCGGAGGATTATATCGCCGTTGCTCGTCGATATCGTCACGTCCTCCCGGACTGCGGAGATATCGGCCGATATGGGGCCGTTTGACGTCCGCAACGCGATAAGGCCGCCGCAATCTTCGACCGTTATCCCGCCGTTGCTCGTCGTTCCCACGACGTAGCCCTCGACGTCGCGGAGATCGATCCCGCCGTTGCTCGTCGACACGCGAATATCGCCGCCGCGGGCACCGGCCACGCGCACCGGGCCGTTCGACGTCGCAAGTTCCGTTCCGGCCACCCGCACGCCCGTAAGTTCGATACCCCCGTTCGAGCTCTCGACCCGCTGCAGGACGACGTCTGGGGGCAGTCGTATCGTGTAGTCCACGCCTGCCCGGACGTTTATGCCGGTGTACACGCTCTCTATCCGGAGGGGGTCGCCCTCCGTCACGTCTATACTGACCTTCGCAAGTTCGCCCCGGCCGTAGACGGTTCGTTTGACCGCCGTAATGGCGACGTAATCCTCATCCCAGGCGCTCACGTTCACGCCGCCGTTCCGGTTGACCACGACGACGCTGCTTTCCGGCTCCCCGGCAACCGTCCGGTCGAACACCTCCGTCTCCTCGGGGCCCGGCACCCCGGTGCATCCGGCAAGAGTGGTGGCGGCGATGAGGATGGCAAACGCAAGAGAGATGGTCCTGTGCATGGTCACCTCTCCTGCACCGCTCCATATGTTACTTCCGGGGTGCCCGGTGGGGATGGATACCCGGTTCGCCCCGGAGGCGGGCTACCCGTTCCTAAAGCCCGGCTCTCCGGTACATCGGCCGGACTTCAGCCCCCTCCACGTTCCCCGCCGCCCAGGTGTAGCGTTCGCGGACGCCGGGCGGAAGGTCGCGCTCAGGAATCGACATAAACCTGAACTCCGCGTAAAGCCCGGTAAGGTTCTCGACCGCGTACATGTAGAGGTCGTCGTTGTGGCAGGCCACGACCAGAGCCGCGACCGCCATGCGGGCATACCCTCTGCCGCGATACTGCTCGGGCGTGAAGACGCCGTCGACCTCCAGGCCGTCGGCGTGCCTCCTGCACCGGGCGAGAGAGACGATCTTTCCCGCGAGGAAGACGGCAAATATCCTGTCCCGGCCGGGATCGCCGACCATACCGCGGTACTCGCGCCATACCTCATCTGCGGCGGAAAACTCAGCGCTCCTGAGTTCGCGCACATCCGGCCGGGCCCCTGAACGAATATCCGTTGCCATCCCGAACACCTCAGATTATCCTGTATCCTTCGGGCGGCACGAGGAGTTCGAACCTCGCCCCCGCCCCAAACCTTCCGGTCTCGCGGATCCTGATCCCGGTGATGGCCAGGATCTCGTGAGCGAGGAAGAGACCGCGCCCGTACCCCTTCTCCTTCTGGACAAAGAGCCCCTCTTTTGCCGCGTCGGGAATCCCGGTTCCGTCGTCCTCGACGATGATTGCACAACCGTCCGGGCGCAGATGGTAGGTGACGACGACCCGTGTCGCGCCCGTTGCCGGAGCAAGCGAGTTCTCAAAGAGGTGGGTAAAGACCGTCCCGAGATGGGGGTCGGCAAAGACTTCGAGCCTCTCCACCCATATCTCAAGGGAGACGCCGGCAAAGGAGAGAGTATCCGCCGCGTTCCTGGCGATCTGCTGTACGGGGATCCACGCCGGCGGCGACGTCCCGATGTTACGGAACTCGCGGGAGATCTCTATCTGCCGCTGGATGCCGTTTGCCGCATCCTTCAGGTCATCGATGAACGAGAGGACCTCCGGATCGTCGAACTTCATCGCGCCCACCGAGAGATGCCCGTACAGGACCGCAAGCCTGTTCGAGAGGTCGGTGCGCAGGATCCCCGAGAGGGTGTTGAGCTGGCGGTTGGTGTTCTGCAGCGCGGCCTCCATCATGACCTCGTCGGTGATGTCCCGGATGGACTCGATGGCTCCGGTGACCCTCCCCTCGTGGTCGAGAAGCGTGGTTGCCGCAAACCTGATCTGCGCTCCCCGGCCGCCCCGGAGGTGCGGGGCGCGGGCCTCTGCAATGAAGATATCCCCCTCCCTCCTGACCGAGGGATACCCGCTCCCGGGGTCGCCCTGGAGGACCAGGTCGGCGAGCAGCGCCCGCCGTTCACCGTAGATGGGTATGGCATACTCGTGATCGCCGCGGGCGATCATGGCATCCTTCTTCACCCCGGTCATATCCTCGATCGCGTGGTTCCAGGTAATGACTCTTCCTTCGAGATCGATGGCGAATGTCGCGTCGGGCAGGAACTCGATGATCTGGTTCATCTGCTGCTCGGACTCCCGGAGCCGCGTCGAGAGGAACGCGACCACGCCGCCGACCAGGATAAGGAGGGCCGCACGGGGGAGGACGCTGAGAGCAAGGTGGGCGACGGGCGGGGAGAAGAGGAAGGCCGTGACGGTGTAGGCAGCCGCGATGCAGGCGGAGAAGAGGGTGCCGCGCCGCGGATACCAGTAACTCGCGAGTATGATCGGTATGCTGAGCAGGAGGGCAGGGATGAGGTTTGCGGGAGCTCCGAGGATCATGCCGAACAGGCTCCCGCCGAGGGTCAGAACGGTCAGTCCGGCTACGGTCGCGGTTCGGTTCCGCCTG
>MPOY01000285.1 GCA_001896715.1 Methanoculleus sp. EBM-46 | reverse complement strand
CGCCCCACGCGCCGGGACAGCGGAGCGGGGTATACCGGGGGGTGACGGAACCCGCCGGATTCCACGAAACGCACTTATATATGGCGGCAGGTAGTTGTACATATGCAGACTATCTGCATGGTTGAAGTATATGGATGAGAGATATTCAGGCAGGGGCCCCCGCTCGTTCCAGGACCGCCCCCGCGAGTTCCATAAGGCCGTCTGTTCCGACTGCGGCAAAGCGTGCGAAGTTCCTTTCAAGCCGACCGAGGGCAGACCCGTCTATTGCCGCGACTGCCTCCCGAAGCACAGAAAACCCCGGTATTGAGTCGTTTAGTGAGTACGGTTTCTCAACGTGAGTGAAATTCCAATGGAAGAGAGATATCCGAGCCGGGGCCCCCGCTCGTTCCAGGACCGCCCCCGCGAGTTCCATAAAGCAGTCTGTTCCGACTGCGGCAAAGCGTGCGAAGTTCCTTTCAAGCCGACCGAGGGCAGACCCGTCTACTGCCGCGACTGCCTCCCGAAGCACAGAAAACCCAGATTCTAACTCTTTTTTTGTGCCTGCATACCCGATACAGGGCGGGTTGCCCGGACCCTCCCCCCGTCGTGCCGGCTTTATATGAGTCCCATACGCCCCTGAGAACCCGGGTGAACCGGAACCCGCCCGTCACACGATCAGCCGTCTCCTCATCAGCCTGATGGCGAGGACGAAGAAGAACGCGGTGGCGACCGCGATCCAGGCGAGGCTGATGAGGTTTGCCGGCGCGAATGCCGGGAGGGTGATCGCCCGGTTGATGCTGACGACGTGCGTGAGCGGGAGCACGGCAAGGGCGAAGTACCGGATAGGTTCGGGGAGCAGGTCGAGGGGAAAAAACGTCCCCGAGAAGAGGAACATCGGCGTGATGAAGAGGAACGCAGGATAGTTCAGCGCATCGATGCCCGGCGTGATCGCCGTGAAGCACATCCCGATCGTTGCGAAGAGGAGGCCGGCAAGGTATGCAAAGGGGATGAGGAGGAGGGACGAGGGCATGGCCACGACACCGAAGAGGAGGAGCACCGGGAGCATCAGCGCCGCGTAGATCATACCCCGCGTGGCGCCCCAGAACATCTCCCCCGCGATCACCTCATCGATGCTGACCGGTGTCGCGATGATGGCGTCAAACGTCTTCTGGTAGTACATCCGTACGAACGACGAGTAGGTGCACTCGAAGAAGGACGAGTACATCACCGATATCGAGACGAGCGCGGGCGCTATGAAGACGGGGTAGGGTATCCCGTCGACGGACTCGATGTACGTCCCGAGGCCGAACCCCAGGGCCAGGAGGTAGAGGACCGGCTCGACGAAGGGCGGGATGAAGTTCACCCGGTAGGTTTTGAGGAAGGCGTCCCGGTTCCTCCGCCAGACGCTCCATACCCTGCCGGTGATATCGATCATCCTCTCCTCACTCCCGCAGGCTCCGGCCGGTCAACCGGAGGAAGACATCCTCGAGGGTTGCCGGGCGAACCGTGACCGCCTCGTGCCGGCAGGTCTCGAGCAGTTCGCGGGCCACATCGTGAGGGTGATCTGTGAAGACCTGGATTGCACCGCCGGCAAGGTCGTAGTCGAGACCGAACTCATCGAGGCAGGTAAGCACCGCCGGTGTCCGTTCCGCTTCGACGACGTTGCTCCCGGCGTGCTCTCGGATGAGGTCCGCCGGGGCACCCTCGACGAGGATCTTAGCGTGATCCATGATCACCAGACGGTCGCAGAGACGTTCCGCTTCGTCCAGGTAGTGCGTGGTGAGGACGAGGGTGTTTCCTTCCGCCCGGAGACTCCTGAGTTTCTCCCAGATCAGGTGTCGGGCCTGCGGGTCAAGCCCGACGGTGGGTTCGTCGAGTATGAGCAGTTCGGGTGCATTGATGAGGGCCCGGGCGACGATCAACCGCCGTCTCATGCCGCCCGAGAGT
>MPOY01000213.1 GCA_001896715.1 Methanoculleus sp. EBM-46 | reverse complement strand
CAAGGACAAGCCCCACGACGATGGCCAGGGCGGTGGCGCCCCCAAACGTCTTGCCGACGATGACTTCGTCCCGGTAGACCGGGTGGGAGAGGAGGGTTTTGAGCGACCGGGTCTCTTTCTCGCGGGTGACGAGGTCGAACCCGGCTGCGATCGCGAGCAGTGCCCCGAGCGTCACCGTGGCCCCGGTCGTGGGACTGGAGACGTAGAGGATCGAGGGCTTACCTGGCAGCCTCTCAAACCCCAAGGCCCCGAGTTCCTGCAGGCCCTGGTACTCGTCTGCCGCCTGCAGCGCCAGATTGTACGAGGTCAGCGCGTAATCGTAGCGCTCAAGCCCCTGAGCCATACCTATCACCGCGATGATGAGATACAGGGCAAAGATCAGGAGGAACCGCCGGCTCGTGAAGAGGTCGGAGAGCTCTTTTGCAGCCACGGTTAAAACTCGTTCTGCTGCCATAAATTACCCCGTTATACCATAGGGTCGATATCATCACCCCTGCGAGAGAAGATGCGTGAGGGCGAGGAGTGAGGCGGCGACGATGCATGCAACCAGAACCCGAGGGAGTGGTTCACCATGTTAGAGTTTCAGGGTATGAGAAGCGGTTGTGCGCATCTCATGTCTCGACCTCGGGAATGTATGACGGGTATGTCTCATAGGCGGCGGAGACCATGCATGAGTCGTTGACCTGAGCAACTATCATTGAAGCCGTCATGCGGTCATCGGGATTCGGATCAAGGGGATGAAAGATAATCTGAGTGTAATTCCCCTCTTCGCTATAGGAACCCTTTGAGAATGAAATCGTATCGATGTTTTTGTTACTGAGCAACCTGACGACTTCCGGATCGGCGAGGGTCGCATTGAGTGCATTGAGCGACGTGACCTCTGCCGGACACGTATCCGCAACTCCTATCTGGCGAGGCTCATGTAATGGAAAGTAATATCCTATTCCTATTCCCAAAAAAAGGGTCAAAATTAAAGAGCCGGCCATCAATGATTTCATGCTATCCAAGATCTCACCTGATATGCCTTTGACCACCATGGGATGCTGTATTCCAATTCCGGCGCCCCAGCAGAACAACCTACGAGATGAGAGACCGTACTGTCCTGAAGGTTGTTGTTCCACCACAGTGTAATGGGACTATAACTGGTAGTCAAATATGAGTCCCAGAAGTAAGCTTCAGAGACAGGAGTGAAGGTGTTGCCACTTAGGGCAAAAAATTCATGGTTTTCGTCCACATCTCCAAAACAAAAAGGCACGTGCCCGGTCCTAATGAGGTAGCGTCTCAGGTTTTCTGTAATTTGTCTGAGCCCTGTCTCCTTGCCAGATCATTCCTCTCCCATAGTCAAATACTTTCTGCCGGCGACCCACTCTT
>MPOY01000160.1 GCA_001896715.1 Methanoculleus sp. EBM-46 | reverse complement strand
ATAATGCCAGTGCAATTCCTCCCTGAGAAATACTCTTTTTTAAATCCAGTTCTATGGCAAATACTGAAAGCACAACTATCATTAGTTGATGGTGTAATTGGAGTATCAGATGAAGCTATGAAAATGATGTTTGAGAAGACGGGGATCACTAAGCCCTTCTTGATTATTCCAAATTATGCAGTAACCGGTATGCAGATCGGACGTAATGTAAAAAACGCGGAAATCGCCATTGTTGGCGGGACCAGTCGAAAGATTACGATAAATGGCAACTTACTCAAAGAACTCAAGAAAAACTTCAAACTGATTTCAATTGGAACAAACTGTGATATTGTCGATGAGGAGTTGCCATTCATGGACTACGAACTCATGATGGACAGAATATCGAAGGTAAAATACACTCTATTGGCCTTTCAAAGTAGATCCGATCCACAGTATCCAAACGATATCTATTCATTACCAAACAAGTTCTACGACTCTCTGGCAGCTGGAACTCCTGTTATTATTGACAATAGATTTGTATCTATGAAAAAGATCATTGAAGAAACCAATACCGGCTTGATTCTTGATCTTTCCAAAGAACCCTATAAGGATCTATCTCTTATTCTAAACGCTTCAGGCTCATATGATAGCTATCTGAAAAATCTCGGAAGATATTATGATAAATTTGTGTGGGATAACTCAAAGGAGGATAATTTCGTAGATTTCATAGCTACTATTATGAATAGCTGAGTGGCGAGGAAAGTTATAGAATTCGTCTTAAGCTATAAAATTAACAGGTACAAAGAGGTGCGAGTTGCTTAAAAGACTGAATAGGTTCACTTCGATAAGAATACTGGGCAATCCCGATATAAGAAATCCAAAAGAAGATGATGTTGAGCTTTACAACCCCGGCGATGTAATAGTGAACTGGCCTCAAGACAAAAAGAAACCACTTGTCGGATTAACGCGTGATATAAACGAAAATCCTCACTGGACTAAATACAGGAGATTTCTAAATAAGAACAATTTTCCATTTGAGATATATGAATACCACCGCTCTGATTGGCTGGAAGTGGCAAAGAATTACGACTTGATAATCTGGT
>MPOY01000538.1 GCA_001896715.1 Methanoculleus sp. EBM-46 | reverse complement strand
CCGTGATGATAAATTTCGAGGACAGCATCAGCCCTTTGTCCAGCTTCTTCCGGAAGCCTGATATTTATCTTGATTCCCGTTTCTCGGGCACAGGTATCAGCAGCGTTCTGAAGGACTGCGTGCTCTAATGTATGTCTATCCATGGCCCAACCTTTGATCACAAATTATTAATGATCATTATTAGTGAACATAGTTAAGTCATGATCAATACACAAGAACTTTAGAGAAATCTTTATTCCGGCCTATGAATATTTTGTGTCTCACAAATTAAAATCAAAATATTTTGTGACTCACTTTTTGCTAAAAATGAGACGCAAACAATATAGCGTCCTATAACCGAGAATCAAAAAACCCCCATTAGCCGGCAATATCTAAAAATTCGCCAAATGCATAAACCCCTGATCGTCTTTCTCTGCACTACTGTACCGTATGTAGCACACCTTTTTCTCTTTGAAAGGTTGTATAAAGCATTTATTATAATCAATTTTGCATTGACATTAAGCAAACAATAAAATATATATGTGGTAAGCAGGCGGAAGCCAGAGGGATTTTTGTAAAGGAGGTTGGTCATACATGAAAAAAGTCGGGAAAGTCGATTTCAGAGGGTCAGCTTTTTGTGTGGATATTCTGGAATCAAAGGACATGAATGGTATGACCGGCCAGAATGGGGAGCCTTTCTGTGTCTTTGCCTACAATTCAACAAATCCCGAGAACAGTTTTGTTTTCTGGTTCTTCACGAGGCACGGGGCCAGAAAGAGGGCCGGAGATCTCCTAATGACAGCAAAGACAGTGACATCGCCAGCATTTCTTAGGGGAAACCCTGATAAGACAGTTGCTTAGGGCGGTGACTAATGTCGGGGTCAATAAACCTCAATATCAGGCTTGGCTATCTGGATGCAGATCCTGAGGTCAGACACATTGCGTTTAATAAGCTCATGGTCACCATAAAACTGGTGACACATGAGGAATGGACGGATCAGTCAGGTCAGAGGCAGCAGCATACCGAGTGGCACACCATAAAGGTGTACAACAAGCTCGCTGAGTTGTGCGCCAGATACCTGAGGAAAGGGTATCTTGTGTATTTTGAAGGGAGAAATCATACACGTAAGTATCGGGCCAGGAATGGTGAGATGAGATACGTAACCGAGATGGTTGCTCACTCAATGCGGATCATTCAGGGAAAAAACAAATCGAGCTCCGGCATGTGCGAGCAAGAGGCTGTATTGTGTCAGAAGGGAAGTGAGGAAGTGGTAAGCCAGCAGGATTACCTTATGGATCTGCACTTCGGCCCGTCCTAAATGTGTGAAAAATTGATTCTGTGATTATGAAAAGAAGGGGGATGGATTAAGTCATGAAACAGCAGTTTCCGGACATAACGACATTGAAAGAAGCAGGGTTGCTCGAGGATGACGGCACCGCGAATGTGCCGGCCGATCTTTTAGATTGGCCGAGCAAGGTGCGTGATGGTGCCTTATCCAGTATGGACTGTGAGTCGATCAAATCGCTTCTTGCATCATGCGTGGTGCCAGGTGGCAGGAAGTTAAACGATCTTATCACTGCAACAAGAAAAGCCATCGAAGCCCACCGGCAGGAAGCATATGTCACGTGCGAAGAAATGTGTTGGTGTTGGGAACTGGATGCGGCGGTCACTGCACAGGAGGCCCTCGGCCACACGAGCGGGAATGGGGAGAAAGAGATTGCCGGCAAGGAAGGAACATGAAGAACAGTAAAATAAGTGTCATTCTCGATACTTGTCCCTGGTGTGGAGAATATATGTCAATCCCCACAAAATTGACAGGATCATGTCCGGATACCATTGTACGTCTTGGCAAGCAGTGCAGAGTCTGCGGAAAATCTCCTGTTGCGCTGATATGCAATGGCAAGGTGGAGGTACTCGACACGGATGGCGCCTACACTTCTGAAGGTTCCGATGGTGAATTGATAGAAGGTGATCTTGGTCCTGAGCACAAGCTCGATCTTGGGTACTGGGGATACAATGACATTGAAAGATTGCCTATTAAGATGGGCGATACAGTAACCATTCCCAAAGGCACCCCAATAAGGACCACCTCCCCGAGAAGAAAGATTATAGCAGGCAGGGATTACCCTATCGTGGTGGCAGATGTAGATCCGGGATGTGATCATCCCGGGCACTTCTGCAATCCGGAGATCGTCTGGGTGGGCAGGGGGGGATACTGGTACTATGCTGATATCAATTATCTCAATATACAAATCGAAAAACCCTGCGAAACTTGTTCTATCAGCGGAAGTGGCATTAACAAAGGTCCTCGTCATCGAGTAAGCAGAAAAAATGCAGGAAAGCATGACTGGTCAGGAGCATGGTTGCCCGATGGCCGTTCAAATACATCAAATGTATCCTTTTCAGTCGGTATTTTCAAATGGGTGCCTTCCAAGAATGGTCTGAAGAAGTCGAAGGTTATCTTTCGTGTAAAGGGCTTCTGTAGGGATGCGGATAAAGTCTACCGTCTTGCGGAAGATATCTGTAAAAAACTTGATAATGGAGAGGTGCTTAAGGGCAAGTCAGTTACAGTCAGATAAATGAGGGAATGTATGTATTATATATTTTTGACAGTTGGAATAATAGGGGGCTTCTTGGAAGGGCTTGGCATTGCGTGGTGGTTAATAGGGTATTTTTATGGTGTTACAGTTATTGGGAAGATGCTCAATCTGATTCTTCTTGGAATCATTCTGATGTCCTTGTCTTTGTTTCTTATTCTAGTTCAGCAGATGATGAGGCAAGACAAGATCATGAGTAGGGTACAAGATAATCTAAGAGGTGATAGATGAAGTGCAAGTTGAATGAAGATGAGATCAACCGGACTCACCGGGGCGCTGGTTCTTTCGATGCCGACAGAAAACTATGCGAATCATGCGAGTGGAGGGAGGTTGAAAAACAGAACGGTGGCAATGGCCACTGTTATATGTTCAGGGAATTTATGCCATTTTGTCGTCGGTTAAAGATTTCTTTTCGCTGAAAGGACCGGACTAACAAATGGAGTATACTGAGGAGCAAAAGAGAATTATTGCGTACAATCCATTCCCTGGGGAAGTCGTCAAGGTAAATGCGTTTGCAGGTACCGGCAAGACGACCCTTCTGAAAGGGTACACCCTAGCTAGGCCCAATACAAAGTTTCTGTACGTGTGCTTCAACAAAGCCATTCAGGAAGAGGCGAAAAAGAAGTTTCCTCCTTGGGTCCACTGCAGGACGGTTCATTCATTGGCATACGCTGCGATTGGCCGGAAGTACAAGCACAAGCTCATTCCCAGCCTCAAGGCGGTTGTCGTTGCCCAGGTTCTGGGAATCGATGATCTGGAAAAGGTGCGGTGTGGGATAGACACGCTACACCAATATCTCATATCCTCTGATGAACAGATAACGGCTGATCATGTGCCACATGCCGTCAGATATATGTACTCGAGGAGAAAGATCGACCAGGTACTGCAAATTGCGAACGATCTCTGGAATGCAATGGGGGATGTAAACGAAGAGAATATCGGAGCCACGCACGATTACTATCTCAAGCGATACCAATTAATGAGGCAAAAGTTAAAATATGATGTAGTCCTGATAGATGAAGCGCAGGACACAAATATGGTTTCTGCCGATATATTGCTCTCACAGAAAGGTGCGGCAAAGATACTTGTGGGAGATCATCACCAGGCAATTTATGGCTTTCGTGGTAGCACGGACATAATGCAGCAATTTGGAAATGCTCGCAGGTTTTATCTGACGCAGTCATTTAGATTCCCCCAGAAGGTGGCGAATCTCAGCAATCTCATGCTCTATGTGTACAAGGGGGAAACCAAGAAGATCAGAGGCCTTTCGGAGCCTCCTGGGAAAATAGGGCCAATTAATGAGACGCCGTTTACAATCATTGCCAGGACCAATGCTGAACTTTTTCAGCAGGCGATTACATGGCACGACAAGAAGAAATTAGCCTTTGTCGGAGGAGTGAGATCGTACCGTTTCGACGAGATCTTGAACACTTACTTTCTGTATTCTCGCCAAGAGGGAAAAATAACATTGCAACATATAAAGCTTTTTGAAACGTATGAGAGAATGGTAGCCTTCGCGGACGAGGTGAATGACATTGAGCTGAAGAGTCGGATTAGGCTCATTGAGCGTTACAAAAACGGCATTCCGCTCCTGATACACAGGATCCGCGAGGCAGCAGTGAGCCAGGATAAAGCAGACATTATCCTCGTGAGTGGGCATAGAGCGAAAGGGCTGGAATTTCCATCAGTTAAACTTTCAAATGACTTTGTAAAACTTGTCCGAAAACACGAGCTGGTCGATCCGGAGGATGTGGATCCTCAGGACATCAATCTGGCATACGTTGCGATAACCAGGGCCCAAAGAAATCTTGAGTTGCCGCCCAGGATCGTAGAGTTTGTGAGTAAGGTGAGGGAGATGGGATTGGTCAAATGATAAGCAAAGATTTCAAGGATAAAATTGACAAGATATCCGACAACAGGGAAGAGCTGATAGCTGTTTTGAATAAGCTGGATGATGAGAAAAGAAGACTTGTGAGTTATACTGACTGCATCTCTTTCGTTCTCATGCGATCGAGTAAGATAGATCGGGCATTCACCTTTGATAAACATTTTGAGATAGCTGGATTCTTGATCATTTAATTGCCATCCTGAGCGCCTGCGGGTATAACATGCGAAAGTTGCTCCGGGCTATCGCCCGATTTTTTGTCCCTTTTTTTTATTGGCTACTTGCTCTCTGGAAATCACCGAAACTCTTGCCAGCCTAGAAAAATCGGCTTTTTCAGGATCGACTTGAAAATATTCCGTGCATCCTCGCCGTCGGTCCACCGCACCAGGGTCATATCCTCGTCAGCGCAGGAGAAATTAACGCGACAAAATACCGTGTTGCCTAATTTCACGGAGTGTATTGACATTGAGCGCGGCAAACTGATGTCGCACTCATCGCTCCATATGCTCCTATCATCATCTGCGAGGAAGCGCTTCTTAGCGAGGCGAAGAGCCTCACGGCGATGAGAAACGTATAAGTTTTCGCACCCATGTTCGTTTTTCCTGCATCTTACACCTCCTGCCCGCTCGTGGCGGTTATTTGGATTCCCATTTGGTCTGTGCACGAGCCAATAGCTGCCGGACGTTCTCCGGCTGCCTGCCCATCCGGGCGGCGATCTCCTTGATGCTCAGCCCCTGCTGCCGGAGATCCAATGCTTGGCGCTGGAGGGCAGTCAGGCCGCCGGAGCCCTTGGGCCGACCACCGAGCTGTGCGTTTCTGCGGGACGCAGCGGCTTTCTTGGGGCTAGTGCGCGATCCGAGGCGGGACATTACACTGACGAGACTCATCTCGTCGCGCACCTCGTCGGGATTCAGCACCTCCCCGTATTTGGCCTGCAACCGGAGATAGATCGCTCTGTATTCATCATGGCTGTAATCGCTGGCGTTATGGTCGAACATTCCGTGTTTGGCCGCATAGACCGCCTGGGCAGCGAGGGAGAGCCCCCAGGTGGTCCCGGGGTTGCTCTTTAGCATGTTTTCGTAGTGCTCTCGCGTTCTCATGGCTAGCACTCCTGATATCTGCACAGGCCGATCTCTGACGGCATTGGGCCGATGATCTCAATCTGGAAACCTTCTCTGCTGGATTTTGCCCTGCGATAGCGGAGATTTCTCTCCCGCTCATCCATGATGGATTTTTTCCCCAGGTCCATTGATTCGGTGCGGTTGGTCCTCAGCTCGTTGCGCGCCCAGGAATTCGCGGCGTCGACATCCGCGGCCATGCCGAGACTCATCCTGTGGCCGCCATTCATCCTCATGAGGGTTTCGCCTACGTTGTAACGGCAATGTTCAATGAGATGCTGGATGGTGAGCAGCTCGATAGCCCGGTCCTCTATCTGCTGCCCGGTGATCGGCTCGGACTCCAGTAATGCTGCCTCCGAGCTGTTGCCGAGGATGCTCATCGCATCGGACAGGACCAGCCCGCGCAGGATCTGTTCTGGAGTCTGTTTCCCCTGGAGATGGGCAATATATTCGGCGTCATACTGTTTCGCTAACTCATCGGAAACCGTGACTCTGATTCGGTCGTTTTCAAACGTCTGCATTTTACACCTCCCGATTAATTGAAATACGCATACTGCATTCTGATCCGATAATCCCGCCCGGGCTGCAGGGCATAGGCACACGCCTCGTCGTCGCGGATGAATTTGACGAATTCTTTTCCGAGCCCGGTAATTTTTTTGCCCCTGATCTCATCGCCGACCTTTTTGGTTCCAACCCTGATCAATGTTCTGTCCATGACAACCTCCTGTATTTTGTTTTTCATCATGAACATATAATAATCCCATCGGTTGGGTATGTCAATAGGGAAAATGAATTATTTTGCACGTCACCCGCAAACCGGCTCTGTGAGCCGGAAGAAAATATGTGGTTGCGGATATCATAGCCCCCTCCTCGCGTACAACTCCGCAGCCGTGGCGAGTATATCCCGCTTAAAGGTGATCCGGGAGCTCAGCGGCCTGGGCTTTGTGGATCGCTGCGAGAACGTTATCATGCTGGGGCCTCCGGGTGTGGGCAAGACCCACCTGGCCATAGCCCTGGGGGTCAAAGCCATCGAGGCGGGTCATACGGTGCTCTTCTTGAGCCTGGAGT
>MPOY01000540.1 GCA_001896715.1 Methanoculleus sp. EBM-46 | reverse complement strand
TTTCCGTTGCGGATAACCGGGAGGCGTGCGATCCTCTCGCGGAGCATCAGGGATGCTGCATCGGCGATATCCGACTCTTCATCAATCGTGACGGCCGGGGTGCTCATCACCCGGCGCACCTCCCTATCGCCGATATCGGTGAGCGCCCGCTTTGTCTTCTCCCAGTTGATGAACTCGCGAACCGGAACCTCGATCACCTCGAGCGGCGACGGGAGCCAGAGGTCGCTTGAGAGGCTGCCGGTATCGAGGAGCGATATGATATCGGTCTCGGTGACGATCCCTGCCACCCGGTCGCCGTCCATGACGGGAAGGCCGCCGATGTGATACTTCCGGAGCAATCCCGCCGCCTCGCGGATGGGTGAGTCGACCCGGACGGTCACGGGGTCGGGGGTCATGATGTCTTTGACCTGCACCATCGCGACCACCTCAGGGGGACATCCCGGCGAAGCACAGGCCGGCACCTTCCGCAAACCCGCACATCAGGTTCATGTTCTGGATGGCCTGGCCGCTTGCGCCCTTGACCAGGTTGTCGATTGTAGAGACCGCGACGACCCGGTCGCCTTCGCTCTCCACCGCCACGTCGCAGAAGTTCGTTCCCCGCACGGCGGCAAGGGTGGGCTTCTGGTAGCGGACGAAGAACTCTCTCTCGTAGAACTTCCGGTAGAGTGTCTCGACCTCTTTTGACTCCATCGGCTCGTTGAGGAGGATGTGGGCCGTCGTCAGTATGCCCCGGTTCACCGGGAGGAGGTGCGGCGTGAAGTAGCACCGGGCGGTTGAACCGAGCCGGGCGGCCTCCTGCTTCATCTCTGCGAGGTGGCGGTGGCTCGTCCACTTGTAGGCGCTGAAGTTGTCGCCGACGTTCGGGTAGTGGGTGGTCGCGGAGGGTGTGTTCCCGGCCCCGGTGACGCCGGTCTTGGAGTCGTATATGATGGTGTGGGCAAGGTGCGCGAGCGGTGCCGCCGCAAGCGTCGCCCCGGTCGGGAAGCATCCCGGGTTTGCGACGAACGAGGCGCCCCTCACCTCGTCGCGGTGGAGTTCGGTGAGGCCGTAGGGCGCCTCAAAGTAGGCCTCGTGGGTCACGCCGTAGGTCTTCTCGTAGATCTCCTTTGAGAGCCGGTAGTCGGCCGAGAGGTCGACGGTCCTGATCCCCCGTTCTACAAGCGTCCCGGCAACTTTCATCGCCGCGGTGTGCGGTACGGCGAGGAAGACAAAGTCGGCGTCGATATCGCCGGCCCCGATGTTCCGGAAGGCGAGATCGGTCAGTCCCCGAAGGTGGGGGTGGACCGAGGCGACGGGGGTACCGTCCAGTTTTCGGGATGTCGCGGCGACGACCTCTGCGGACGGGTGATTCAGCAGGAGCCGCATCAACTCGCCGCCGGTGTATCCGGATGCACCGATGATCGCAATTTCCATAGGAGAGAGGTGTCTTTTGCAGAATCTTAAGGCTTTGTGGTGCATCGCTCGTAGAGACGGGCGGCCACCGACTCGATCTCGCTCCGGCACTCGAGTCCTTCGAGGAGATCTCCCGGCAGCGCGGTTTTCCCGTAGACTGCGCCTATGTAGGCGCCGCAGATGAGCGCGATGGTATCGGTGTTTCCCCCGACGTGCGCGGCAGTATTGAGGAGAGCTGAGGCATCTCTGATGCGATGGATAAGGAAGAACGCGAGGGGGACGGTCTGGTAGACGGTCACGTCGTTACCTATCACCGATAACGCGCTTTCAAGGCTGATCCCCTCGTTTGCGAGCCGGACGGCGTCGCGGATCTTGTTGCCGAGGGTGACGTCCTCAAGGCCCGCGTGTTTCCCGGCAAGCGTGAGCGCGTCGGATCGGCCGCGGACGGCGTAGTGGACGAGCATCCCGACGGTGACGGCCCCCGCGTGCGCCGCCGGGTGGGTATGGGTAACGCTGCAGGCCTGGACCACCCGTTCGGTCACGTCGACCGGTTCTGCGTAGGCGAGCGCGAACGGGATGGCGATGCTGATGCAGCCGGCGGTGTTGGAGGCGACGCCGACCGATTTTTCGCCCGAGAGGAGGAGATGCCGGCACGCGGCGTCCACGGCGCCGTCGGGGAACCGGAGCTCTTCGTTCATGTACATCCGGGCAAGGGCGGCCGCGTAGGCACTCTCCGAGTAGGTGCCGTCGGCGAGCATCCCGGCGACGAGGAGCATCATCTGGGTGTCGTCGGTGAACTGCCCGGGTTTCAGCCCGGCGTTCGGGTGCCCCCGCCACGCCCGGCGGTACCCCTCGTGGAGGCGCTGGAAGTCGGGCGGGGTGCTTTCCCGCGCCATGCCGAGGGCGTCGCCGATGGCGGCCCCGAGGAGACAGCCTTTGAACTGATCGAGCATTTAGTAGTATCTCTCGTACAGTTGCTCTTAAGGGTTGTTGTTCTGCGCGCGGGGGAGAACGGCGGCCGTCCGGTCAACTCCCGGGTGCCTCAAGCCTTCCCGCGGGACTTCCGGACGAGGACATACCCTGCCAGGAGCACGATCACGGCCCCGAGAGCGCACATGAGAAGCACGGGGTTATAGAAGAAGCTGAACACATCGTTAGATCCCTGATATGCCGTCGTATCTGCAGGTTCCGCGAGCGCGGCCGACGGTGCCGCGCCGTCTGTTGGGTTGGCCTGCATGCCTTCACCCGGATCCGTGGCTGCATGTGCTATGCCGCTGCCGATCAGGATGAAGAGCAGCAGGGCGACACAGATCAACCGCTTCTGGCCGATACAGTTTGTAAATTGCTTTTCTCTCATCGATCATCATCTGCCGGTGCGCCCCGGGACACCGGTCCCGGTGCTCATGGTGGAGGTGTCGACGCTAGCCTATAAACCTTTTCTGTGCCGCGCGTCTGCACGTCGTGTCTTCGTGACCGATTTCGGGCCGAAAATCACCGCAGTGGGCCGGAAACCGGAGCCGCGCAGGGGAGCCTTCACTCCGGTAACCACCCGGCAACCGGAACCCTGATACAGGACTGTCCAATATTCCGGACATATGTCTAAAATATCGGACATTCGGGAGAACCACCTCAGGGTTCTCTCCCTCTTCACCCCGGACTACGATCGCGAACTTTACATCGGGGAGGCCGCGAGGCTCCTTCCCATCAGCCGCGGAACAGCCCAGGCGGTCCTTGAATACCTTGAGGCAAAGCAGGTTCTCCGCTCCGCCACCGGGGGCAGGGCGCGGTTGTTCTCCCTGCGGCGGGGCGATCATGCGCGGGACTTCTACACCCTTG
>MPOY01000384.1 GCA_001896715.1 Methanoculleus sp. EBM-46 | reverse complement strand
TATTCAACTTTCATCTGAGCGGTGTATGTAACGTCGCTGTTCACCGTCACAGTCCTCGGGTTAGCCGTGTTGCCGTCCGTCCATTTCTCGAATGTGTATCTCATGTCGGTGCCGCTGACGAGATTGTTTAAGTCTTTCTCCTGTGGCGTCACCGCCTGTATTGTATGGCTCGACCCCTTGTCCACAGATTTCACAAAGGGTGACGGGCTTTCCACCCCGTCTATCTTAACCTTCAGATTCGTGTCCGGCGTGGTCGTCACTGTGAGGTTGTGCTTTGTCACTGGCAAAGTGTATTGACACCCATGATGGTTCCCAGTTCCTGGACTAGGTAGGGGATTCATAACGAAACCTGGAAACACAACATCGTTGACTTTCACGTTCTCTATGCTTCCATGGGGCCGATAGTCAAAAAAGAATCTGCCATTTGAGTCTGTATATACAGTGTTACTCCAAACACCGTTGTCGTTCATATAGACTTTGGCATTTGGAACTGGAACTCCTCCGGACAACACTGTTCCAAACAAGAAAGTAGCTATGTTGTCGATTCCATAATAGGCGAAGAGATTCCAAATCCAATTAATGGTTATATTTCCCGTCATCAACTTCCCATATACTGACGGATTCCTTATATCATTGTTGTTTCCTCCCACGAATTTCGCGAAATCAACAATAGCGGTTTTGGAAGAGTGTGTAGTTTTTTCGAGCAAGGGGGCTGACAGCGAACCGAAATCTAAATTGCTTTCGTTATCGCTATCCATGACATCCCAAAGCAGAGCCAGTATCGAACCTTCAACGCTGTGTCCATTCCAATCATCGTAATAACGTGGTCCAGCATTAGCATTATAGCAATTGCCTTTGTTGATTGAGTTTTTTTCTTTTTCTGTTCCGAAAAGCCAGTATCCATAGAACTCAGCCCAACCTTCACACAAAGCGAATCCCGGGTCGCTTATAGTGTTTATTAAATGGCTACCGGAAAACGACGTTTTAGGATAACCATTATAATGATAGTCGATACAATGTCCATATTCATGGGCCAGGACATAATGAAGCCGACTAGAGAAAAAAGAGAAAAAATCCTCTGGTAGATAAATCGTGTAGCCTCCCGAACATGGCCAATCACCTGAAGGGTATTTTATTACAACTTCTTTTGATGTGAGAAAAAGATTCAGACCAGCGGACTTGTCTTTTTCGTGAAGTTCGCTTATCATGTGGCATAATCTGAAAGTGTTGTAGTGAACTGATCCGTTATCAGGAAGTGTAATGGTTTCAAGGATTTGCTTGTCCTTTTCAATTGTATACTCATCAGAGTAAACGTAATAAAGCGATCCTGAAGATGTCGTGACAAGCACCTCTGCCACGTTGTCTTCGTCAGGATCTACGTATGACCAGATTTCCCATCTAACCTCAGGATTATCAAAAAGCGGGTCTTCGGCGTAACCAGACAACTTAATATAACCAACTTCGTCTGTATAGCCTTCAGCTATGACGTTATTGTCAACTACGTCGACTTCTACGAGTTTCACCTTTACGTGCTTCAGAGGCATGATGCTACCTTTGATATTTATCCTTGCTGTAAAAAATAAATCGACAAGGAACTTATTTTTCTGCGGATCAACTGGTTTGCTATCCATAAGATCTTCAATCCTGAGATATTCTTGTATATAGTCTAAAGGGTCTTGAGTGGTTTCAGAAGGCGAAGAAAGATAGATTGTAATTGACTTTTGTGTATTGTACATAAGCGGATTGAATTCATCATCCAATACCTCTACCTCTAAATAGAGACAATTGTTTTTACTCTCCGGTACATATTCACCTTTCAGTACAAAGCTCTTTCTTTCTCCAGCCTTTCCACTGAAGTAATAATACTCTCTTAGGTTTGCAAGTACTGGTCCAAGCTCAGAATTCTCTAACCAAAGAATCCCATTATCCACGTCTTCTAGAAGTTCTACAGTTATTTCAACCTCAAAGATTGCAGATTCACCAACAAAACTGACTTCATAATTTATTAGAAAAATCTCATTTATCATCGGTGGAGTGGCGAAAACCACAGAAGCAAATAAAGTCAGAAGCAAGACAATGAATAGTGTCGATTTGCTCATAATCCCGTCACCTCAGTCTTCACAATGACTTCCTTAAGCGACAGTTCTTCGCCTTCACCATCCACAACAAAGACTTGATCTATATTTATGGGGCAGTACTCCAGAGGTACTTCGAATTCCTCGAGAACAATGTAATCATAGTTTTCTGAATCAAGTATCCCGAACATCTTGTTTTTTGTCAGACCATCTCTTTCGGAGAGATCAATCACAAGTATCTTGTCAGAAGTAGTCTCATAGTAGAAACCATAGACATTGTTCAGATTATTCGAAAACTCTGCTTGCTTCTTCTCAGGTAATTCACCTTTAAGAGTGTAAAAAACTTCAACTGCCCTTGCATTCGGAATACCTATCATGACTAACTTCACGCCGATCACATTCTCAACTCTCTTATATATCATTCCTACGAAAGGTTCTTCTGAGATTTCGCATACAACCCTTGTTCTTGGGATCTGAAGTTCAATCTTCTTTGTTCCATCGAGCACGACAAAAGGATCTAAAATCACAAGCGGATTATCTACAATATTGGATGGCAAAATCATGATTCCTTTAGAATCAGCTGTGTAAGAAATACCACTGAGCTCAGCCCTAACAAAAGGTATTGGAACCCCTTCTTTTGTCACGAAGAACACCCTGACAGTTGAAGCATTTGGAATCGTACAAGAAGTCAGGATAGCTCCGAAGATTATTGCTGTAATAATAATTCTTGACAGTCCTCTCATCTCTACACCTCCCTGGTCTTCATTTAACGGTTACAACTGTCTCATTGTTAAACAACTTATAGGCGATTTCCTTGTAGAAAGGCACTGAATTATCTCTAAGCAACGTCTGCTTTGTCAAACTTATGTCTGTTGATGAATTGGTTTTTAAAGTTATTCTCAGCAGTTCTCCCGTACCACTTGCTGTGCCTTCGGCTATACCTATTTCGATAGTTTGCAGACCATCGATAATCGGTGTACCAAAGATTTGTCCTCCAGAGAACAATCCCACAACCTCTGCGGATACAAAGTCAGCTTTTCCGGTGTCGATGACAATTCTTCCGCTCTTCAGGTTTTGAATATTCGAAACCTTGACAAGAATATCAAATGAAGTCCCGGGGTTTGCACTGACGCTGTTTGGAGAAAGAGACAGAATAACTCCTTGTGGTGTTTCCTCAATATATACAGCCACAACTTTTTTGGGGTTGTCAATCTTTAGAGACAATGAACTGCTGCTGCTCGCATTATCTCCATTGACTAGCCAGTGACTGAAGGTATACCCCGTCACTGTCGGAGCGGTGAATGTCTTG
>MPOY01000318.1 GCA_001896715.1 Methanoculleus sp. EBM-46 | reverse complement strand
CGGACGCTCTTCATCCTGTACCTGACCGGGTTCACCACGATGCTGGGTATCGGCATCATCACACCGGTCCTCCCGATCTATGCCCAGATGATCGGTGCCACGGGGTTCTGGATCGGGGCGATATTCTCGGTATTTGCCCTGTCCCGTACCATCTTCATGCCGTTTGTCGGCAGGCTGTCGGATGCGGGAGGGAGAAGGAAGTTTATCCTGCTCGGCCTTGCCGGGTATGCCTTCTTCTCCGCACTGTATGTCCCGGCGGATAATGTCCTCATCCTGACCATTGTCCGGTTTTTTCACGGAATGGCAGCAGCGATGGTCTATCCCATCGCCAATGCCTATGTCGCGGATATGGCGCGGGTAGGTGAAGAGGGAAAGACGATGGGAGGGTTCCAGAGTGCTGCATTCCTCGGGATGAGCTTCGGTCCGCTTCTCTCAGGCATAATGGTGGATTTGTTGTATGTCCAGAGTGCTTTTATCGCACTTGCGGGACTGTCGCTGACAGCTCTGATCATTTGCATAGCGTACCTCCCGGAGTATCATGTCCCGATGAGAGAGATCCCGCCGCTCAGGTCGGTCTTTTTCAGCAGAGGAATGCGAGTTCCCATCATCTTTTTCTTTACCTACACGGCGGGATACACGGCGTTTATGGTCTTCTTTCCGGTTCTCGCTCACGCAGACCAGATGACCGTCAGCGGGATCGGAGCACTCATCTTCATCTCCTCGATCTCAACAGCGGTCTTCCAGCGGCTTTCCGGGAGATATGCCGATCTGTTCGACAGGCACCTGGTCCTCTCCACCGGGGCCGGGGTCATGGCGGTGTCTCTGCTGCTTTTCACGATGAGCGAGGGCTTTCTTTCCTTCCTCCTCACCTCGGTGCTCCTGGGTGCCGGCATCGGTATATCGCTTACGACCGTATCGGCAATGGCGGTCATTGAAGGAAGGAATCTTGGCCAGGGAAGTGTTGAAGGGGTCATCAACACGGCGCAGGGGATTGGTATCGTTATCAGCCCGCTCGTCCTGGGACTGGTCATGGACTTTACAGGAATATCGATGGTATTTCTCACAGCCGCAGGAGTATCGGGGCTGATGGCACTCGCAATGATGCGGTTTGTATATCGGGAAACGCCCGCTCAGGCCCGGAAT
>MPOY01000295.1 GCA_001896715.1 Methanoculleus sp. EBM-46 | reverse complement strand
CATCGCCTGCAGCTGCCGATTATGACTCAAGATCCTGGTTGTACCGGTCAACCCCCCGATGCATGCCGAGCAGGGTGAGCATCAGGAGCAGTGCAAGGATCACCAGGAATTTCCGACTGGTGAGGTAGTCGGCGAACTCTTTTCCGGCCACGAAAAAAATCCGTTCTGCCACCATGGATTCCCTCGTGTGTATTATGTGGTCGTTCATTCTGTCTGCCGCCTTGGCGAGAGAAGGTACGTGGCGGCAAGGAGTGAGGCGGCAGCACATGGTCCAAACATTTTCTTCTGTGTCATGATGGTTTCCACCTCATTCATGCATTGCCCGGGAGGACCGCGGAACCGTAACGGCTATCCCTTCTGGGCGCCGACAGCCCCATTGCCCTCCGGGCACGCTGTGGGAGCCGGGATACGATGCCGATCGAGTTCCCCGGCCCCCACGGGATACTGCATGCGGTATTGCTGATCGAGACATCGGCGTTGCCTCCCTCAACGTTTCTGTGCTCACTCTCGAATTGTCGGCGGTGTCCCCGGCTCACCGGTTCTCCTCGATTTACGGCGATTGTCTCTGTTCACGAACAGTACAGCCGATTTCCAGGGAAAATCGACCCTGTGCCCTCTCACGGGCACGGGGGTCTGTTTCGAGCCAAAATTCGCGACATTTGCACCCGGCCTGGCCACCCGGCGGATCGGCGATGCGTGTGCACCGATCCTGTACATACCGGGTGGTCCCATCTTCCACCGTCACCGGATATCCATCCGCATGAACCTCGTATACGCGGCCGCAAAGAAGATCGACGGGAAGGCGATCAGACCTGCGATACCCGCCCAGACGCTGCCGAGAGAATCAACGAGCGACATCTCCCGGGGCGCAGAAACGACATCAGTCACAGCCTGATAACTCTTTTGCGGCGAGAGGAGCGTGAGCACATCGGTGACGGTTCTCTTTTTCTCGGTATACGCCGCCAGTTCCTCCTGGTACTCCTTCAACATATCATGCCGAGCAGAAGCCTGTTGCCCTGAATCGACACCCGGGACGACATACGACCCGGTTGCGTTGGAGACATACATCACGGGGAGCACCTCGACAGCCGGTGTTTCGGGAAGTTGCGGCGGCGGGCCTGCAACGAACCCTCCACCCAGCGCCCCGAGCACCGGGAAGAGCGACGAGATGACGAAGAAGACCACGAGGGTGAAGATCAACGCGTTGCCGCTCTCCCGGACAGCCGTCGAGAACGCCAGGGCGACGGTAAACCAGGCGATCAGGAAGAGGAGCGAGACGAGCCCGAAGATCAAGATAGCAACGACCTCGCCCGCCGTCGGCACGATCGAGAACACGAGGAGGACGGCGGTGGTGACGGCAAGGACAAGCCCCACGACGATGCCCAGGGTGGCGCCGCCCCCGAACGCCTTGCCGACGATGATTTCATCCCGGTAGACCGGGTGAGAGAGGAGGGTTTTAAGCGACCGGGACTCCTTCTCGCGGGTGACCAGGTCGAACCCGGCTGCAATGGCAAGTATCGCGCCGAGCATCATCGTGGCCCCGATCATGGGGCTGAAGACGTAGAGGATCGAGGGCTTACCCGGCATCTCAAGCCACGAGGCCCCGAGTTCCTGCAGGTCCCGGTACTCGTCCGCCGCCTGCTGTGCTTCGTTGTATGAGGAGAGGGCATAATCGTAGCGCTCGAGTCCTTGAGCCATCCCGACCACCGCGATGATGAGGTACAGGGCAAAGATCAGGAGAAACCGTCGGCTCGTGAAGAGGTCGGAGAACTCTTTTGCGGCCACGGTTAAAACTCGTTCTGCTGCCATAGATTACCTCGTTGTACTATAGGGCCGATATCATTGCCTCCGCGAGAGAAGATGCATGAGGACGAGGAACGAGGCGGTGACAGCACACATAACCAGAACCAGAGGGAGCGGTTCACCATGTTAGAGTTCCAGGGTATGAGAAACGGTTGTGCGCATCTCACGTCTCGACCTCGGGAATGTATGACGGGTATGTCTCATAGGCGGCGGAGACCACGCATGAGTCGTTGACCTGAGCAACTATCATTGAAGCTGTCATGCGGTCATCGGGGTTCGGATCAAGGGGATGAAAGACAATCTGAGTGTAATTCCCCTCTTCGCTATAGGAACCCTTTGAGAATGAAATCGTATCGATGTTTTTGTTACTAAGCAATCTGATGACCTCCGGATCGGCGAGGGTCGCATTGAGTGCATCGAGCGACGTGACCTCTGCCGGGCACGTATCCGCAACTCCTATCTGATGAGGCTCATGTGATGGAAAGTAATATCCTATTCCTATTCCCAAAAAAAAGGTCAAAATTAAAGAGCCAACCATCAATGATTTCATGCTGTCCAAGATCTCACCTGATATGCCTTTGACCACCACGGGATACTATATTCTAATTCCGGCATCTCCGCAGAACAACCTACGAGATGAGAGACAGTACTATCCCGAACGTTGCTGTTCCACCACAGTGTAATGGGGCTATAACTGGTAGTTAGGTAGTGTAACGCTGTATCACTGGAAGGGACTTTCAAATTCCCAGAATGATTATACTCGCTGATTCTTTGATAGTGGTGTTCATCGATTCTAATTCCCGAACCTGCCTGAAATGAAGTTGATCGTGGTGAGGCCTCCAGGCTGTCGCCAACTCCGATGGAACGACATTTATGTAACTGAGTAAGCCCTTCGGAGAGTTTCGTTTTCATGGTTCTATTCCTCCTTTATGCATACCCGGAAGGACCGCGGAACCACAACGGCTATCCCCGATGGCAGCCAGCGCCCAATCGCCCTCCGGGCACGCTGTTGGGAGCCGGGACACGATCGAGTTCCCCGGCCCCCGCGGGATACCGCAGAGCGGTATCCCCGATCGAGACGTCGGTGTTCCTCCCCTTAACGTTTCTGTGCTCACCATCGAATTGTCGGCGGTGTCCCCGGCTCATCGGTTCTCCTCGATTTACGGCGATGGTCTCTGTTCACGAGCAGTACGGCTGATCTCCAGGGGAAATCGACCCTGTGCTTTCTCATGGATACTGAGGTCTGTTTCGGACCGAACCTCACGGTATTCCCTCTTGATCCGGAAATCCGGTGATTTCGATGGTGTGCATCCGGCCCGGCCGTGCGACGGACCGGCGATGCGCGCACCGGCCCGCTGCACATACCGGGCGGTCCCATCTTCCACCGTCACCGGATGTCCATCCGCATAAACCTCGTATACGCGATAGCGAGGAAGACGACCGGTTAGATAGCCAGCGCCACAACGCTCTGCCAGATCTCGATATGTAATGATCGTGGCGTTCTGCTGGGGTGTCGGGATCCTCTACCTGCTGGCATACTCCGGTGTAGCCGCTGAGTTCTCTGCGCTCAGTGAATTATATGGGATCTCCATGAACACGAGATCCGGGCGTTACCTGAGGTCGATCCTGAGAAACCTCGCATAGGCGAACCCTAGGAAAAGGACCGGAACGAGAAGGAGGGCGACGACGCTGGTCCAGAGGTAGCCAAGAATTTCGCCGGGATCCGGCTCCGCATCGAACGAGTACGCATCCCGATCCCCGTCGGCAGAACCACGTATGAGGAGGTAAAGATGCGGTTTGGTGACTGCCCGCATGATCTCGTCGTAGTTCCACTCCGGCGAGAAAAGTTCTGCTACAGTGATGATATTTTCCCGCAGGTCGTAACGCTGCTGATACTCTTCCTTGTAGGCATACCAGATTGCCATATCCTTTTCGTCGATGATCTGCGGCGCTTCAGGTGCTTCTCCGATGACCAGATCGGCGACGGCCGTGCCGGCGGTCGGCACGACGAGGGAGAGGAAGAAGAATGCGCCGAGGGCGAAGAGGAGGGCTTCTCCACTCCGGCGGGAGATAGCCGACATCGCAAGGCCGATCCCGAAACAGCCGAAGAGGTAAAGGAACGAGACCGCGCCGAAGACGAGGATCAGCAAGAATTCCAGGAAGCGCGGCAGATAACCGGTCAGGAGGAGAAGACCAAGGGTGATTGCGAGGGAAAAGCCGGTCGCAAGCGCAAGCGTCATCGCTCCGCCGATGACCTTGCCGGTGATGATCTCATCCCGAAAGACCGGTCGAGAGAGGAGTACCTTCAGAGAGCCTTCCTCACGCTCCCCGGAGATGAGGTCGAAGCCTGCGGCAATCCCGAGTATCGCGCCGAGGGTCGAGACTGTCTCTCCCATCCGCAGGAAGACGTCGAAGATCGTCGGGGGAATGCCCAGGAAGGAGACGCCTGAGGTGTAACTTTGAATGCCCTGTATCGCCCCAATAAACGCGATAGCGAGGTAGATCCCGAAGATGAGGAGGAATTTTTTGCCCCGCAGGGCATCGACAAACTCCTTCCCGGCGATGGTGATAACGCGTCCAAACTCCATTTTTTCCCTCAGGCGGTGCTGCGACGGTAGTAGTTGCAGGAGAGAACCGTCCCGTTCCGGGCATCGACGAAGGCGATATCGGTTCGCGGGGAGTCCAGCGATCGGTCGTAGTCGTCGTCGAACGGGATCTTCCACGCGAACGGGACTTCGCCCGTAGTCGGCGCAAGGCAGTCGGCCCAGACGAGCGTTGCGGAGTGGAACGCAAGTCCGGGAAGATCTCCGTAGGTTTCCCGGAGGTACGTCCCGGCCCGCTCCTCGGCATCTTCAGCAGTTATCACGGGTTCGGTATCCCCCTTGCATCGCGTCGCATCAAGACTCCAGATCCGGTAATAGTAACGAATCTCGCCGGTGACTGCATCGACGTCGATCGTGCAGCCGTCCCAGAAGCAGGGGACGCCCCGGATGGAGCGGGGAAAGTCAACGGTATAATGCCCGGCCACCGTCTCACCGGTTCGCTCGATCGTGTGAGGGCTGTAGTGCTTCCCGACCGCGGCAGCAAGGCCGGCGGTCTCACCCCGATCAGCGAGGAACTCCTCCGCGATCGTACATGCCTCCGCCATCGTGACGGCCGGGTCGGCCGGCCGACCCTGATCAGGAGTATGAACAGCAAAACCGGTGACCTCCCTGGTTTGGGCGTCGACCCAGACCTGGGCCTGTTTCACGGTGCTGTTGTAGTCGGTGACCTCGAAGAGGCAGTGCTCCCCGCGGCCGTCCTGGGTGTGCTCAAGCCGGACCTTTGCGGTCTCGACCCGGACGATCTCTGGAAGGGCAGCGGCGGCGATCGCCTTTGCTTCTGCCTCAGTGATGTTATCACCGACTGCCGGAGTTTTGATAGTTGGCGTCGTGGTTTCAGAAGAGGGGGTGAACGCCGGATCTATGGGCAGGATCCCTGCGGGCCCGGCGAACTGGGTGCCCGCAACGATGAGAATGCCGATTATGCAGAGGACGAGAAGTGTACCTGCGAATTTTTTAGTCATTTGGGGACTCCTCAATCATGTGTTGTTCTAAGAAAAGGAGAAGGCTGATCTTCTCCTTTCGTACAGGCACTCTCACGGCCAAGTGGTTACCGGAGAGTAATGCAATACATCGTGGGAGGGCTGCAGAGACCATGCCTCAGTCAGGACGTGATACCTCCCGGCGGGGGGGTGTGCCTCAAGGTTATCCTGCGTTTGGAGGCTATCAACATGTTGCGCAGAATTCGCGGTGTGGCTCATCTTCTCAGCTGTATCTCTGTTGAGGAGGGTGGCTTTGACGCTTAGGTAACCTGCCTCATAACTGCAGTTTGCCCATCCGCCGTAGCGAATCCAGTTAGTCTCCTTGGTGAGCCATCCATGGCAGTCAAGGAAATCATCACCTTTTTGGCCAATCAAACCCAGAGCGTTTCCATCGGCAATGTTATCCTGCACGTTCTCTGAAGTCGTTGCACTCACCACCGGCACGAAGATCGCACCGACGATTAGCATCGCCGCAAGCAAGGCGCCGATTCCGGAAAGGAATTTTGGTTTCATGGTTTCATTCCTCCTTTCATGTGTGTCCCGGAACCGCAATGGCTATCCCTTCCGGGCGCCAACAGCCCTATTGCCCTCCGGGCACGCTGT
>MPOY01000429.1 GCA_001896715.1 Methanoculleus sp. EBM-46 | reverse complement strand
CTCGCAAAATGTCAATCAGAAAAGCAATCATTCAATGTAAAGGGAGGTAATAGCAGCGAATTGAGCTTCCCGAGGACTCTCGTACCTCAGTACCACACAGCACGTGAGAGGGCTTAACTTCTGGGTTCGGAATGGGTCCAGGTGTTTCCCCTCTGCTATGGCCGCTATTACCAAAGCCAAGGCCCGGATTTGAACCGGGGTGTAGTTGATCTGCAGTCAACCGCGTGGCCGCTCCGCCACCTTGGCAAGCCGTGTTACCTCCTATAGGTTAGTCTCCCGGGCATATAAAGGTAATCACCTTGCACCCGGATGAAACCATCAGGATTAAGTGCGCGATTCTGGATTTCGTCTGAGTTCAGCGGAAGGCATCGGACGTTAGTATCCGCGGACTGAACATGTCGTTGCCTTCATGCTTACATCCCGGACCTATCAAGCGGGTCTTTTACCCATGTCCTCAACGGAGTCTCTTTTCAGGTCAGGCTTCAAGCTTAGATGCTTTCAGCTTTTATCCCTTATCGCGTAGCTGCTCGGCATTGCCCTGTCGGACAACCGATCGACCAGAGGCGACGACGGAAAGTTCCTCTCGTACTATTTCCATCTTACCTTCAGACTCCAAACACTCCAGATAGATAGTAACCGACCTGTCTCACGACGGTCTAAACCCAGCTCACGATCCCCTTTAATAGGCGAACAACCTCACCCTTGGCCGCTGCTGCACGGCCAGGATGGAAAGAACCGACATCGAGGTAGCAAGCCGCCGGGTCGATATGTGCTCTTGCCGGCGACGACTCTGTTATCCCCGGGGTAGCTTTTCTGTCGTCAATGGCCCTCATCAATAAGGCTCATTGGTTCGTTAGACCCGAGTTTCCTCTCGCGATTACTTGCTTTGCGTAATCGCGTCAGGCCAACTTATGCTCTTGACACTCTCCTGTGAGTTTCTGACTCACATGAGTTGACCATAGGGCACCCTTGATATTTTTTCGAGGGTGTGGCGCCCCACCCAAACTGCCTACCTACCGTTGTCCTCAAGTTTGAGTTAGTGTTACAGTAAACCAAGGATGGTGTCTCATTGGTGGCTCCCCACCCCCCGGAGGGGATGGTTCGACGCCTCCCATCTACGCTGCGCAAGGAATACCGTAACACAGCGACAGGCTGCAGTAAAGCTCCACGGGGTCTTCACTTCCCATCTGGAGTCCCTAGTCTCTGCACTAGGATGAAATGTTCAACGGATTCGTGTTAGGGACAGTAGGGCTCTTGTTAATCCATTCATGCAAGTCGCCAATTAAGCGACAAGGTACTACGCTACCTTAAGAGGGTCATAGTTACCCCCGCCGTTTACGAGTCCTTCGTCCGGTTGAACCCGGTATTCAGATACTCGCACTGGGCAGGAATCAGTGACTATACTAATCGTTTCCGAGTTGCAGTCACCTATGTTGTTATTAGACAGTCAGAGCCCCCTGGTCACTGCGACCTGCCTGATCGCCAGGCAGGCACCCCTTATCCCAAAGTTACGGGGCCAATTTGCCGAGTTCCCTTAACACGATTAAACCGACACGCCTTAGCCTCTTCAGCTAGGGGCACCTGTGTCAGATCTCGGTACGGTCATTCATCCCCCTTTTCACGGGCTCCAGGAATTTGCCTGGTTACCCCATCACGCCTTCACTCGCTTCTCACCATGGCGGTACTCCACGAGCTTGAACGCTTGGACAGGGCGACGACCCTGTCAGGCATATCCCGAAGCGTCAGGGCGAACTAACGCTGCGGATGAATGGTACAGGAATATTAACCTGTTTCCCTGTTGATGTGCTCGAATTACGACACACCTTAGGACCGACTAACCCTCGGCTGACGAACATTGCCGAGGAAACCTAGCCCCTCCGGCGGTTGGGATTCTCACCCAACTTTGCTTCTACTAATGCCAGAATTCTCATTACTACCCGGTCCACAGGAGCTCACGCCCCTGCTTCGACCCAAGCAGCACGCCTCTCTACGCCATCACACAAACGTGTGGTCCGTGGTATCTGTAGTAGGCTTTAGCCCCGTCCATTTTCAGTGCCCCAAACCTCGACTGGTAAGCTGTTACGCACTTTTTAAAGGATAGCTGCTTCTGAGCTCACCTTCCAGTTGTCTTTGGCCTGGGACGCCTTTCAGTGTTGACACTTAGCCTACATTGAGGGACATTAACCACGGTCTGGGTTGTCTCCCTTACGGACTACAAGCTTACCCCGTAGTCCGGACTGCCAGCCATCTTCGACGACGGGGAATTTGGAGTTTGACAGGAGGGTGAGGGATTTCTCCCCCAGCTCCCCCAATCAGTGCTCTACCTCACCGTCTATCTCCGGCCAGGTCATGCTACGGCATGTTTCGAGAGGAACCAGCAGATGCCCAGCTCGATTAATCTTTCACTCCTATACGCAGGTCACGCGAATGATTTGCATATCAAAACCGCTTGCGGTCCTCCACGCGCCTTTCGGCACGCTTCAACCTGCCCACGCATAGATCGCTAGGCTTCGGGTCTTATCCTGCAGACTCCACGCACTTTTAATACGTCGTCCCATGCAAGCGCTACGGACATGTTGGTTTCCCTTCGGCTCCCCTTTTGGGTTAACCTTCGCCTGCAGAATAAACTCTCTGGCCCGTTCTTCAAAACGTACGTTACGACACCGGCAACCACGCCCGTACTACCG
>MPOY01000606.1 GCA_001896715.1 Methanoculleus sp. EBM-46 | reverse complement strand
TTGTTAGCGAGAATGACAATAGGAACAGCAATTATCGTCGTTATCGCTGAGGGGGTTGAATACTGGCGCAGCCTGTATTATCCAGAACAGCAATGGTTCATTGTCCCTTTGATTATGTTTCTCACCATTCTCGCCATAACCCTCAATCAATGGCTTTTACTGCGACAGTATGACATCCAAAAAGTAAATGGGAAAAGGTCTTGACTCCGCTCAGGCGAATGTACTCACTAACATCTCTGTGGCCTTTCACGCCGGGAACGCATGGCGCGCCGGCACAACCTCGTGCGAGGCGGATGTAAAACAGCAGACACCGAGTTCTGCCGGCGGTCACTCGCATCTCTGCATGAAGAGGAGAGGAGATGGAGAAAGCGGCATCTCCCCGGACCGGAAGACCGGCCTGGAAGGAGGATCCCGTGCTCTCCCGCATGAATTTTGTAAAATAACGTAATTTTACACGAACTTAACGCCGACATCCCGCATCCTGTTGAACCGGGCTATGTTGAGGAGGAGGGGCGTGACGCTTTCGACGATTGCTGCAGCCGCAAGGGGGCCCGCATCGTAAGCACGAAGACTCGATACGCTGTCGACGAGCTCCATCACGGTCTGTTTCGCTCCCTCGTCATCGCAGCAGACGGCGACGGAGTAGTCCAGTTCCTCGTCGAGCATCTGCCACTTGTTTGCGGCGATGTTGTTGAACGCGGCACAGACGGTTGCGCTCGAAGGAAGCATCCCTTTGATCATCATCGCAGCGGAGCCCTCGGGGGGAGGAGCGTAGTAAAAGTAGGCCGTGCGCTCGATCGGGTTGACGGGGGTGACGACGATCTTACCCTCAAACCCGGTCAGGGTCTTCAGGGTGGGGGCCACGTGCTTGAACGGTATCGCAAGGACGACGATATCCGCCTCATCGACCGCATGCTGGTTGGTGACGCCGGCAAGGCTGCACTTCAGTCCCCGCACCTGCAGGGTCTCCCGGCAGGTCTCGCAGGTTGCAAGCGCCTTTATCTCCTCGCGTGATCCCACGATCACATCGTACTTCGAAGAGAGCCGAAGCGCCATGCCCTCTCCGATATCACCGGTCCCACCGACGATGCCGATCTTCACTGCCCCACCAGCGGCTTTAATATGCTCTCGAGGCTCTTGAGATCCTGGACCCCCACCAGTTTCCGGACGAGAACCCCATCTTTCTCTATGACGAGGGTAGGTACGAACTGGATATCATATTTCGCAGCGTACTGTCGCGTCTGTTCGGAATCGACGCCGACGTCGATCTTTCTGATATCGACCTGGTCGCCCATTCTCTTCTTGAGCTCATCGATGATCGGTGTCTGCTGGTGGCACGGACCGCACCACTCGGCAAAGAAGTCCATCAAAACCGGTTTTCCCATAAACTATACCCCATTCACACATTGTGTGTGAACGGGGCAATAAAGGTTTTCGAAAAAAATTTACTTTGAGAGGATCTCCATGATTATCTTCCCGTATGCCGGCCTCGTGACCAGAATACCGATCAGGACGCCGAGTATGGTGATGATGGCAAAGCCTCTGAGGGTGGAGAGATCCATCAACGCGAGCGGGAGCATGGCGAACATGACCGTAGCCGCCGAGACGGCGATGATACCGAACGCACGGCTGTACCGCTTCATGTAAAGGCTCGGCGACGGGACACGCCCTTCGTGGAGAACCTCGTCCGTTATGATGACGAGCTGGTCGATGCCGGTGCCCACCACCGCAATCAGGCCGGCGATTGCGGCGAGATCGAGCTGCTGGATGAACCGTGCGATGCCGAGCAGGATGATGATCTCGGAGAAGTTGATGGCGAGCATCGGGATCACGATCGAAGGCTCGCGGTAGCGGTAGTAGATGACGACCCCTACGGTGAGGAGCGCAAACAGCCCGGCGATGGCGACCGTCGTCTTGAAGTGTTCGCCGAGTGCCGCCGGAACCGACCCGGACCCGACGACATCCACCTTCACCGGCAGGGCGCCGGCGCGCAGGTGGATCTCAAGCGTCATCGCAGCCTCAAGCCCTGCATCGCCGGTCCCGGTGCTCGCGGAGAGCGACCTGACCGGGGCCGACCGGAGCTGTGCCGCAAGATCGCCGGAGAGCGGGGCGCTGTAGACCGTCTTGTTATCAAGGAGCATCACCAGGTTGTGAGCATTCGGGTTGTCGATCGCCCCGTATTTGAGGGCAGCATCCCGGAAGGCATCTGCGCCAGCATCGGAGAGCGTGAACCCGACACCCCACGCCTGGCTCCTGGTATCCCTCTGCGGCACACCGACGCTGGTGATCTGGTCGCCAAAGAGGACGTGCTCGGTCTCGTTCCCGCTCGTCTGGATCCGGATCTCGAACATGCCCTGTTTGCCGACGATCTCCTGCGCCGTCGCCATATCCACACCGGCGAGTTCTATCCGCACGTACTGCGGGTACTCGCTTCCCGTCGGGGTGAGAAGGTTGATACGCGCGTCCTGCATGCCGAGGGCGTTCACCTTGTCGTTTAAGATCCGTTTCACTTCGTCTGCGGTGAACGTCGATACGCCCTCGTGATACGTGACAATCTTCGCATCCGATGCTGCAAAGAGCGGTTCGAGATCGGCGCGCGAGACGCTCTTCCTGATCTCGAGATGGTTCTGGTCGATCTGGACGACATCCACCTCAAGGCTCTTCTGGAGGTTCTCGATGAGATCCCCGACCGGCTTATCGGTCGAATAGGCTACGACAACGGATTGGAACTCCATCTGCAGCCATGAACCGCCCTGGAGGTCGAGGCCGAACTGGAGGTTTCCTTCAAGCCCGTTCGCCGGATTCGGGGGGGTAAGGTAGATGCCTATGAGGGAGCCGGCGACCAGCAGAAGGAGCAGGGCAACCCGCCAGTCTTTGATGAGGTGTACGATGGTCTCGCGTTTCATTTCTTACCGCCCCCTTTGAGGATGTATCCCTTGAGGATCCCGGCGTTCAGCATCCAGGTGTTCATCAGGTCGACGAAGAGACCGATGAGGAGGACGCTTGCGATATCACTGATGATCTGGACCTGCCCTGCCGTGGAGACGACCCACATGGCGGCGATGGCCGCAAGCGTCGTGGTCGTCATGATGATACCGGTCCTGAAGGCTCCGGCGAGTTTCTCGTCGAGTTTTCCTTTGCGCTTTAAGAGGCGCGTGGTCAGCAAGATGTCGCTGTCGACGGAGTAGCCGATCAGCATCAACAGGGCCGCCGTCGTCCCGAGGGAGAGCGGGATGCCGACGACCTGCATGATCGCGGCGGTGACGGCGATATCGGCAAAGGCCGCGAGGACGACCGCGCCCGCGGGCACGAGGTTCCGGAACGCTATGAGAACCACGACGGACATACCGACGAACGAGAAGATCAGGGCGAGGAAGGCCTGACCCTGGAGCGTCTTTCCAAACGTCTCCCCTATCTGATCCACCTTCGCATCGGGATACTTCTCGTTGATGAGCGCAACAAGGCTCTGGTATCGGGCGTCGTCCATGGGGCCGAACTGGATATACTTCCCGCCGCCGATACCCTCACCCACCGATAGGAGCGGATACCCGGCAAAAGTCGCTTCTATTGTCTCTCTGCTGTCAGAGGTGAATGCGGTGACCGCCGTTCCCCCCGCAAAGTCGATGCCCGGTTTCAAGGGCAGGCCGGTGGCGAGCATGGTGTAGCCAAGCACGATCCCGGCGAGGAGGAGAAGAACGAGGGGCAGCACTACCATCTGCCGCGGAGAGTATTTGTTGATGTCATATCTGACAGATTCCATGCTGTATTAGTGTACGATTGTGATAGGTTAAAGGATTGCTCATGGATATACGGCGGGAATCGAGTTTCTCCCATGTGACGCCGCATTGCCCCGGCACCACCCCGGGGAGGAGCGGCGTGGTGGGCCGGGGATCCCCTGATCGCCCGTTCCGGTATGTGCGGCGGGCCGGAAGAGTGCGCCGGGGGGGAGAGGCCATCCGGGCGGATATTGGCTGAAACAAATATCAGGGCATTTACAGGGATTGTTATGGATAACGGGGCTATAATATCTACCTTCATCCGATTCTGTCAGACAATCGTCGTCTTCCTGGCATAATATCCGATTAAATAAATGAAAAGAAAAGATATATATAAAATACCGAATCACAAGCACATATGAGATCACCCTATGAGCTCAAAAGCGAGATAGAAGCTCGACTCAAAGGTTATCTCTCACGGGACCGGGACGGAATCCGGCGTGAACTGCTCAGCCTCTTCGTAAGAGTGAAATCACTGACCATACCTCAGATCTATATGAAGTTGCAGGAGCAGTTCTCCATCAGTTACCACTCCGTCGCATCCATGGTAGGCATCATCGCGTCCCGGATAGGCATCCTGCATGTGAGACGGAACGCAGACGGAACAAACACCGTTTATGAGTTAAAAGACCAGTATGTGGATGTAGTAGCGAATATCCTCGGGACTACGTAAACCCCAAAACAGACTCTTTTTTTACACCGAAGACCAACATAAAAGACTATCATGCAGAGCGATACACAGGAGCCTGGACAGTCACGGGGCATATACGTTACAGACGATGTCCGGTCATACATACTTCAGAGAGGACGTGATTTCAGGGTCTGCACATCCTGTGGCGGCCCGATCCTCCTGCCGATAACGGTGAAACCGCCCAAAGCGACCGACCTGCAGGTTCCTGTCGGCGACCACACCATCTACATATCGAAGTACCAGGCACGCTACGTCGATGTCATCCGCCGGGATATGATCCCTATATTCTTTGAAGATTTTTAGGCCATGAGTTTTGAAGAACTGGACCATACCGCCGACGTCCTCATGCGGGTACGGGGCGCAACCATAACGGAGGTCTTCTCCGATGCAGGTCGGGCCATGTTCCACGTGATGTACGGCTCCTGCGAGGACCGGGGTGTAAAACGACGGTTCGCCCTTGAGGCGGAAGATCTCGAATCTCTCCTCATCGACTACCTCTCGGAACTGCTCTTCATCACCGACGTCGAGAACATCGTCTTCTGCTCCTTCGATATCGATATAGAAGGCACCCGGCTCTCTGCTGTTGCAAGGGGCGAACCGTTCGACCCCGCGCGGCACGCCGCAGGGGCGCTCATCAAAGGGATATCTTACTTCGGGCTCGAAATCGTTAAAGAAGAAGAGACCTATGCTGTAGATATCATATTCGATATATGAGGGATCGACATGCTTGAAGGAATCAATAAGATCGGAGACCTCGAGTGGGAGGTCCCCATCGGATACGTCGCCGACATGCGGGTGCCGGGACGTTTTTTCCTCTCTTTGGCCCTCGCGGAGACGCTTGAGGAAGGGGCCGTCCGCCAGCTCGCGAACGTCGCAACCCTGCCCGGGATTGTGAAACACTCGCTCGCCATGCCCGACATCCACTGGGGATACGGATTTCCCATCGGTGGTGTCGCGGCGTTTGACATGACCGAAGGCGTCATATCTCCCGGGGGAGTCGGATTCGACATCAACTGCGGCGTCCGCCTGATCACGACGCCCCTCACCGAGGCCGACCTCGCCGGCAAAAAACGAGACCTGATCGAGAGATTCTTTAACGCCGTGCCGACGGGCGTGGGTGCAAAGAGCACTCTCCGGGTCTCAAACAAGGAGCTCTCCGATGTCATGGTGAACGGTGCGCGGTGGGCGGTCGAGCGCGGGTTCGGCATCGAGGAGGATCTCGTCCGGTGCGAGGAAGAAGGCGCGATGCCGGGCGCGGATCCGGGTGCGGTCAGCGCCAAAGCGCGCCAGAGAGGTTTGCCGCAGCTCGGGACGCTCGGCGCCGGCAACCACTTCCTCGAGATCCAGGTGGTGAAGGAGGTCGTCGACCCGGAGGCGGCGCGCGCCTTCGGTATCGCCGAAGGCCAGATCTGTTTCATGGTCCACTGCGGCTCACGGGGTCTTGGCCACCAGGTCGCCACCGATCATTTGCGGATACTCGAGAGCGCGCTCGGAAAGTACCGGATACGTCTCCCCGATCGGCAGCTCGCCTGTGCCCCGGTCGACTCCCCTGAAGGCCGCGCTTACTACGGTGCGATGGTCTGTGCAGCAAACTACGCCTGGGCCAACCGGCAGGTCATCATGCACGAGGCCAGAAAGGTCTTTTCGGGAATGTTCGGGATCGACTACGACGATATGCGCCTCATCTACGACGTCGCGCACAACGTTGCCAAGTTCGAGCGCCATGACATCGACAGTGCGTCGGCGGAGGTCTGCGTCCACCGTAAAGGCGCGACACGGGCATTCGGGCCGGGTGCTCCCGGCATCCCTCGCGAGTACGCCGCGATCGGGCAACCGGTCCTCATCCCGGGGAGCATGGGGACGTCTTCCTACCTCCTCCGCGGCACGACGACCGCCATGCAGAAGACCTGGGGGAGCACCTGCCACGGCGCGGGGAGAGTGCTCAGCCGATCGAAGGCGAAGAAAGAAGTCAGGGGGAGAGAACTCAGGGAGCAACTGGCAGGAGAAGGTATCCTCGTGCGTGCTCCTCACGACGCCGTCCTCGCGGAGGAGGCGCCCGAGGTGTACAAACCGAGCCATGAGGTGGTGCGCGTCGTACATGAGGCGGGCCTGTCGGGTATCGTCGCCCGGCTAAACCCGCTCGGGGTGATCAAGGGGTGACCGGCAGGATGGGGCTGCTCTGGGATAGCCCCCTCATGTTCTCGCGGCTTATCGAAGATTGCGGCGCCTGTTGCGAGATGGTCAACCCCTACATGCTCGCCTCCCCCTTCTGGCGGGGACGATTTACTGCGCTCATCGTACCGACCGGGTTTGCAAACCCGGCCTACTCAAACCTCCTCCCGGCACTCCGGGCCTCCAGTGGACGTATCCGGCGTTTCATCAAGAGCGGGGGGCGATTGCTCGCCTTCGGCGCGGGGTGCCCGCGGGAGGATGCCTACGACTGGCTTCCGTTCCCGGTGACCTACGCGTTCGGCTACGGGCCGCGTGCCGTCCGGTTCACCGGAGAGAGCAGGTACACGTCCCTCTTCGCCGGGTACGACCTTGCCGCCGTCGAGTGTGACGGGACATTCCCGGCCCACGGCGGCGAGACCCTTGCCGTCTCAGCGTCCGACGAGGCGCTTCTCATCGAAAAAACGATCGGCAGCGGCACGATACTGGTTTCCAGCATCCATGAATACCCATCGCGTGAATTCCTCAAAGGTTTCTCCTGCGGCGATAGGGAAACCTTATTCTAGCTACAACATGATGAAAAGTATGGATATGGCCATGGAGCAATACATCATCTCTGCATCCTCTACTGCGCGCGATCTCGCCCCCATCATGATATGCATCCATGATCTGCTCGGCCGTCTGCCCGTCACGGCGCGGTCCCGCGACCACCCGGGAATCAGGATCGAGGATGGGAAGATCATCGACCAGGCCTACACGGGCCCCATCCTCGAGGAAGTCCTGGCTGGAAACACGATGAAGCGGGTCCAGCCCCCCGCAGGCCCTTACCGGGGCATCCCGGTGGTGGTAGCGCCGGTGAGAGACAGCGAGGGCAGAGCCATCGGTGCGATCGGCATCGTCGATGTGACCGGCATCTTCGATCTGGCCGGCTTTATGGAGCAGAACGCGGGTATCCGGAAGCAGGTGTGCGGCCAGGATCCCTGCCCGCTCCCGACTGAGTCTCCTGCAGCGAAAAAGTGATGCGCATGAAGGATACGGCAATCAACGTACTGAAGATTCTCGAAGAATCTCCCGGCCCGGTATCGGGCGAGCGGATCGCAGAGCAGCTCGGAATCACCCGATCGGCCGTCTGGAAACAGGTGCGGGAACTCCGACGGTTGGGATACGGCATCGCATCGTCCCGCGCGGAGGGGTATCGCCTTGAGTCAGCGACCGGCAAACTCCTCCCGTATGAGATCCACAAAAAACTCCGCACCCGGTCCATCGGAAGACAGATCCGCCACTTCGATCGCACCGCATCGACGAGCTGGATCGCAAAGCAACTTGCCGCCGAGACCGATCCGGAGAAGCTGCACGGCATGGTGATCATCGCCGAAGAGCAGACCGGCGGGGTCGGCAGACTCGGGCGCGCCTGGGTCTCGCCTGCCGGCGGCATATGGATCACCATCGTCCTGAAACCGAAGATACCGCTCGATCATCTCTTCATGATCACCATGGCCGGGGCGATCGCAATCGCCCGCGCCATCAGGAAAGAGTACAACATCAGCGCACTCATCAAGTGGCCCAACGACATATTCGCCGGGGATAAGAAGGTCGGCGGGCTGCTCCTGGAGATTGCCGCGGAGGCGGATACCATCCATTACGGCCTCCTCGGCATAGGGATCGACGCCAACATATCGCTCGGTGATCTCCCGCCGAACCTGAAGGATACGGTGACCTCGCTCCAGGCGGAGGTCGGTCACGAGGTCGACCGCGTGGCGCTTCTTGCCCGGGTCCTGCGGGAGTTCGAACTGCGCTACCAGCAGCTCGAGGAGGGCGAGTA
>MPOY01000250.1 GCA_001896715.1 Methanoculleus sp. EBM-46 | reverse complement strand
CGAGGCCGAAGTCGCCCAGGAAGTCCATAAGCGACTTTTCGAGTTCTTGTTTCAGGTCGTCTCCAATGTTTCCGTTATCCAGCACCGTGAATCGGAAGATACTGCCTCTGTCGATCACGAGATACTGTACTGGAACGGGATCGTAGTAATCGTTGGGGGCTTTTTCGTTCTTCTCATCGCTGTAATAAGGCTGGAAGTGATTGTTGATTATATCAATTCCCAGGCTATAACTTTTGGGAATTACATCAAGGAAGATCAGGTTTCCTCTTATGTTATCGTCATTATCTCCCGTACCAAAGAGAAACTTGTAGTTCTTCTTTATCGGATTGTCTGACTCCAATTCTTGTGCGACATAATGCGAAAAGGCCCCTTTGAAAGCACTTGCAGGAATATACGGAACCCCATAATTACGCATCAGTGTGAATCCGTTATCGAATATGGAGGGACAACCCGATCCGACCATGAGATATTTCTTTGTTTGAAGTTCCTGATCAAATGTCTTTCTAAATGACTTTATAATCCTTTCTCTTCTCTCCATAAGGCTATTAACGGCATTTCTATCGTAGTATGCAAATCTATTCATAAGTTCCGGCAAGAATCCAGGTAAGAGACTGGTATCTGGCATCGAATGCTTGCTTATCGGAAAGAGCTTATCGTAGTTCAAAGAGGAATTTTTATTAGCCCTGTTTGCAATTCTGTTAGGATCAATCATCGTCTTCACCCTCGATCAGGATATCGGCGTATCTCCTCAACCATTTAATGGCTTCTAGAACTATTGCTTGCGCCTTCATATAATCAAGATCATTGATGGGATTCATTTGAGTAACATCGACTATTTTCATTCTCTCTGCAAGCAATTCTTTCAGATCACGGAGTATTTCCTGACTCGAATCCTTCTTTCTTACTTTGTAATAGGCGATAGTCCCATAGAGTCCATTTTGAAGAATCATACTTCCAAGGCCCTTTATTTCACTCTTATAGCTTTTCTGTACTTTATCGTTCTTCTGTAGAACGTAACTGATTCTTTCTTTTGCCCAGTCGTTTAGAGACGGCATCATACCACTTCCTTGACAGAGACAAAGCCCTTTCCTGTGGTTTCTTTTCCACCAATAGATATCACCTTGCCATTCAGTGCTCCGACCTTACTTTCGGAACCTTTCGCATAGACCGTCTCTCTGCAGACAAAGTAAAGAACTGAATCCTGAGGCAAGTATTCTTCATACCAAAGCGCTCCCCTTGCTACGATACCGGTCTTCTCATCTATTCTTATTCTCGGCTGAACTTCGGTCATTGTTTTGACAATCTTGGAGAACAGATCATCGCTTACGAGAACGAGATCACTCTTCAGCTTTCCCTTTATGTACTCGTCCGGAGCACAATTCGCAACTATCGAAGCAATGTTGTTGACTTCCGCGCTTTTCTGGCAGGAGAGTTCCAATTCCTCGAGGGTAAGCGGTCCGTCTTTGAAACTCTGATCGGCGATTAAAGCTTTTCCTTCTGGAATCGAAGGTACGTTGAGCTTCTTGCCAGTCGATCTTGAGAACCTTCCCAGTATTAGCGGACATGTAACCCATACAAACATCTTTTCGGCAGATCTTACAGGAAAGAGCAGTATCTTCGCTTCAGAGAATGCCACTTTGCCGGCATCGGTAACATCGTCGGCGCCTTTTGAGGGCTTGCTTCCGAAGATGTTGTCATCCACGATACCGGACGCCCTGAGTGCGCCTTTTATTCCCTGAATAACAGGAAAACCGGTTGTTCTCTCCCTTTGTATTGGAAGATCTACAATTCCAACATCTGCTCCTGTTCCAGCATGAATTTGAGATTCAGCATACAAATAGAAAGCCTTCAACTTCATTCCCTCCCTATATAATCCCAATCTATTGTGAAGTATTTTCCGTAACCAAGTTCCTGTGAATCACTACTTACACTTTGAGGGTAGCCGAAATCCCCCTTGAGATAATAAACTGTTCCAGGCGCTATATAATGTTTTATAGGTTTTGGCTGCTGTTTTACGAGATCCCAACCGCTAACCGCGATCTTTCTCTGGATATTTGCCGATTCAATATCACAACCTGCTATCTTCATATCGGAAGGAAGCGCCCCGTTTGAAAAAACCGCAGGTGTCAAAAGACACAGAGCTTGCTTTGATCCCATTCGCCTGTCGAAAACATCAGTCTCTATTGTGCCAAATTCAACTGTGGCAGATCGGGTCTTGCTTCCAATAAAGACATTCGAAATTCCGGCCAGTATCTTCACAGTGTTATCATCTGCAAAGACAAAGAAACCGGCTCCGGGATTGAATCTGTAGTAAGAAAGTGTATAGAGCATACTCTCTTCAGCATTCTTTCTCCCTTTCTCCAAAGCTATACCGACTTTACTTTCAACTCTATACAACTTCTCGCCTATTGACTTGCTTTCCATTACAGAAAAGGGCCGGGCGCTTTGGAAGTTCTTGATCTCCTTCAACTCAATCAAACTGCCATCAAATGTATCGATGCCTTCGATAGAGCTAGGAATCCAGGGAAGCTTCAATTGTCTTCCATTTATTTCAGCTTCTACTTTGTAATGTGGCATCATAAACTCAAGCTCACTATCTTCTTTGACCCTGTATATGCCGTTTGGCGCGGGAAAGAAATGTTTGATACCCGAATTCTCACGTTTGAAGACAAAGGGTCCCCAGATTCTTAATGAACCAGGGTTGTCACTATCTCCTACGATCTCTCTCATTTCCGAAGAGAGATTCAGAGGATTCTCTCCCGACTTCTTTATAAGAGCAGTCTTAACAGCTCCAAAAAAGGCTTCGATCTTAGCAAGTCCAGTCTTTGCGTTTCCTCCAGACTGAAAGACTGTGCTCTCTCTGAAACATATCCAGTCTTCCGGCGTAAAATAAACTGCATTTAACTTCATCTGCCATCACCTCTAAGAAGAAAGTCCTGGACGAGCAGAAGATCAACCGCTCTTTTGCGGTATTCAGAAGGCTCTCCATCGCGTTTAGCATCTTCTCTTATCCTCTTTTCAAGATCGGACATTCTTCTGAAGTAGTTTTTAAGGTTTGCTTCAAATGATTTATCGTCGTTTTTCATGGATCCGGCCTTCTTCAACACGTATGGAATGTACTTATCTACGAATTCATCGTCGGAAAGAATCAAATCGTCCCCGAAGAGCTTTCTGAGACTTCTAGAACCGAAATCGAGGTCTTGCATTCTTCTGACGATCTCCATCAAAGCAACTATGGTGTCAAAATTGCCGTCTGTGGTAGCCCACTTTGAGCCACTGCGACTAATCTGGCCGGAACGTCTTACAATTGACAAGACAAAGCTATCTCTGCCGTAGCCGTCTTTAGCATGATGCTCAGATTCTCTGGCTATTCTCAGCGCTTGACTGAGAGGGAATTTGTTGTTTACGATTGCAATTCCGGCGCTCATTGTGGCCTTCACACCCATCATAGGAGCATGCGGCTTGCCATCGATCCAGAGCATTTCGTCCTTGAAGAGGAGTTTTCCCACACTTGAATCCAGTTCAAGATCTCCAATTCCCGAATACATCTTTCTAATATCGTTCGCACATTCGAGAACTGAAACTGCAGGCAGGAAGGCGAGAACATCGTCCCCGCCAGAATACACAAGCTCTCCCCCGTATTTTTCAACTACCAATTGGACAAGCGAGGAGAAGATGTTCAGGGTTCTGGATACAGTCCTGTGATAAGCCGGTTGTACGGTCTTCTTCTGGAGAAGATACTCCTTAATACCTTCCGAAAGTCCTCGGGTGACAATTGCTTTACGCAAAGGTTCGGCGATAACTGAAGCAATCTCTGGAGCGTATTCTCCACCGATCCATTTGCCCATTTTATCTCCGTCCATTAGGAGAATCGCGTAATAGCTGTTCTTGTATCTATCTGGTTTGTTGCCTGTGAATCTTATGAACTCCTGTTCATTCCTGCCGGCGAATTCATCCACAGACGGGAACTCTTCATTCTTTTGTGAAGCGTAGAGGCGTTTTGCAGCATTGACTGCATTCAAGTAGTCTTTCTTGTCTCCATCCTTAAGTCTGAAGATCGCCTTCATATCTCCGTTGAACTGGTCACCGGGAAGAGATTTGCCGTTGACAGAAGAATTATCGGTGAAGTATGTGAAGGTTCTCAACGTTTTTCTTGCGTCGGCGCGGCTTCTCAGCAGTCTATAAGCGTACGAGTAAAGGGCTCCGGCATTGGGCTTATACGCCCCGTATTTATTGGACAATTCGTTTAGATTTTTGACTTCTTCTGCGATCTTTGAATCAGTATACAGATCGCCAATTATATGTGTGGCGCTCTCGGGCTCAACTAGCTCCTGACTCGCCGTGAAAACCTCAGGGAATGTATCGAGCTGCCTCTGGAGATTTCTGTCATCGAGCGCTTCAGCTTCCTTCAGTGCATTTTTGGCTATTTCTTGCCATCTATTTTTTATGGCCTCTTGTACACCTTTTAGAATCGTCTTTACTTCTTTCGTCGGGACAACAGCAACAAATCTGTTTGGTAAGGAAGCTACTCTAGTTGAAGGTTTAGGCACTTGAGAATTGATAGCTAGGTTCACTCCCCATTCTGTCAGAGACTCTCTCACAAAAGCTATGTTTCTGAGCGAGGGGAATATCACACAGTCGAAGCCGTAGTTTTGGCCGATATATTCGATTCCTTTATAAGTTACCAGCGACAAAAGATAGCTTCCAGCCCAAAGATCCATGGTCTTTCTCGCGGCCGCAATGAAACTCTGAACCGGCCCGACGGACACACTGATCAGACTCGCCTTTATCTTCCCGTCTTCAATCGTTCCGGCGAGGGCAGATGTCGAATCGAGGTGATCAACGATCGAGTGATTAGGGATTCTCGTGTCAGCTGGAAGAAATGCCGATCCTTCTATCATGTCGGGCAGCTGCCACCATAAGGCATGAAAGAGTTTTTCTACATTATTCTTTTCATTGATCTTGTCCACAATCGCTTTGAGGTTAGCTATGAACTGGGCCTTAGCGCTATCCAAATCAGGTAGGTGTTTCAGAATATCGAGTCTGTTGCCCGAGAGAGTGTGTGTGAAACCTCCAGTCTCTTCCAGCGAAACTCTGACTTGATTGCTCTTTTCCCACGGAATGGGGAGTCTGTCCATGGCACTCGCAATCCAGTCTTCTTCTTTAACCTTCTCTGAAGAGATGCCAACTACATCAAGAATCTCTCTGGCAATTCCTTCATGGCCTTTGATATCCATTGCCTTGAAAAGAGGGTCATGCAAAAGAGCGATGATCTTTTTCTCCCAATTCATTCAAATAACCCCCTCTATTAGATTCCAAAGTTCTTCGAAGTTTTCATTACCAAGTATCGGGTAGCTTTTACTTCCTACTTTTGCATAGATCACAGGTCTGTCGCGGTCATCTCTTTCCGGAGAGATCTTGCTTGCCATCAGCAGAATTCTTGCAAAGTACGAATTATTCTTTGCTTTGTGAATAGAAACGAAAACCGGCGACGCCTTTCTTCCAGATCCGCTTTTGTCATTGGATATAGTTGCAAGTCCTTTCCCAGTAGTACCAGGATATCTACCATACTTCTGATAGATTATCGGCAGTCCCAGAATACTTGTGCGCATAACGAATTCTTTTGAAGGAGCTATCCCATCAAAGAAAGCTGCACGAAGAGGATTCAGATTGTCATCTGCTTCATTGTACTTTCTGAGTCTGTTCAGCTTCAAGTCTGAGTAAACCGATGCTGAATCACCGTGCATTGTTCTTTGCCCGGTCAGGTTTTTTATGATTGATCTCCAGTCATTTGAGCTACTAAATGCTGTCATCTCTCTTGAATATGCCAGTGTCGGAAAATCGTATGGTTCAAGACTTTCCTGGTCTCTTTGTGAGAGCTTGTAGAATTTTCCCTCCGGGTCTATCGCTTTGACAAGACTTTCAAGAAGCAGTTTTGAAGTAGCATATTGTGCTCCAATCGATTCATTGCTAACATCCTTTTTTCCAACTACAGCGAAGCTCCCAAAACCGTCTCTAGTCTTAGCGCCAAAACCACCATAGTTAGAAATTAAAAGGACAAGCGAATCCGTGAAGGCTTTCTGTAATTCAGCCACAGCGCTGCTATAACGAATTCTCAGCATTATCGATTCGCCCGGTGGAAGAAATGACATAGAAGTCAGTTCGCCATTTCTATCCTTTATTCCATAAGTGCCGAACAGAGCATTTTTGAAGAACTTATTCGGACTATTAGTCAAATCCTCGACCGGATTGTCGAGATTATCTCCATAAGAGACTGTTATAGAAAACGGCGATTTTCTTTCTTGAGAACCGAAAACCATCGACTCAAGCCGATGAAGCCCTTCAAACTTCTTATGCTTTCCTTCGTACCAATCTGGATCAACAACACACGGAGCAAGTGCCCTGAACCAGAAGCGCAT
>MPOY01000237.1 GCA_001896715.1 Methanoculleus sp. EBM-46 | reverse complement strand
TTCCCGGTCTTCGTCCTCGACGCAGGCTCGAACGTCACCGTCCACTCCGGCGCGGGCAACGAGACCGCGTCCGACCTCTACTGGGGACGCTCATCCCCGGTCTGGAACAACGACGGCGATACCGCCACGCTCGCTGACGCGAGCGGCACAGTCGTCAGCGCCCTGGAGGGATGAGAGGATGCAGGACGAGTCGACCTTCCGTGCAAGCCTCGACCGCGTGGAGGAGGGGCTTGCCGTCCTCCTCATCCGTGAGGACGAATCGATCCGCTTCACGCTCCCCCGCTCCCTCCTCCCCGCGGATGCCCGGGAGGGCGACATACTCGACGTGACGGTCCGCCGGGACACCGCGGCGACAAAAGAGGCGCGGAGGCGGGTGGCGGAGAGGATTGAGCGGCTGCGGTCGCGGGGATAGAGCACCCCACTCTTTTATCCCCTCCCCCGCCTCACGTGAGCGCCGATGCAGGATCGGTGCGACGTCCTCGTCGTCGGTGCGGGCCCCGCCGGCAGCACCGCCGCACGATACGCGGCGGAGGCAGAACTCGACGTCCTCCTGATCGATAAGCGAAGAGAGGTCGGCCTGCCCGTCTGCTGCGGGGAGTTCAACGCCTCGTCCGAAGTGCTCAGAACCGCGCTCCCCGCCGCCTCCGTGCCCGACGAACCCGATCTCCCCCGGCGGGCAATCCGGGGCGCCGTCGCCGTCTCCCCCGGCGGCCGGGAGTACGGGTTCGACCTTCCCGGCTACACCCTCGACCGGGATGCGCTCGACCGCAGCCTCGCGGATGCCGCCGTCCGTGCCGGCGCCGCCCTCTCGCTGGAGACGACATTTCGCGGCCGGGACGGACGGAGGATCATCACCGACCGGGGCACAATCACGGCCGGCGTCGTTGTCGCTGCAGACGGCCCGCTCTCATTGGTCTCCCGCTCCGCCGGTATGGAGCGGTGCGCCGTCCTCGCCCCCGCCGTCACCTGCCGGGTCGACGGTGAGTTCGGCGACCGCATCCGTCTCTACTTCGGGAACAGCGTCGCCCCGGGCGGGTACGCGTGGGTCTTCCCGAAGGAGGGCTGCGCCAACGTCGGGCTCGGCGTGCAGGGAAGAACGACATCCGTCACCCTCCTCCTGAGGGCCTTCCTCGCGCGGATGGGGTTTATCGGCCGCGACGTCCGGGCCGGGTTCGTCCCCGTTGCCGGCCCCATACCGGAGACCGTCAGGGAGAACGTCATCGCGGTCGGCGACGCCGCCGGCCAGGTCGTCGCCTCCAACGGCGGGGGGATTGCGACCGCGATGATCTGCGGGAGGCTTGCCGGCATCGCGGCGGCCCGCCACCTGCTGCACGACGAACCCCTCCGCGCCTACGAGCACGCCTGGCGCTCGGCGGTAGGCCGGGAACTCCATGTCGCCAAAAGGACGAAGAGGATGGCCGATTGGGTTCTCGGCTCCGACTTCCTGATCGAACGGGCGATGGCGGCGCTCGGGGACCGAGGGCTGCGAAACGTCGTCGTCTACGGCGGCCTGACGCTCCCCCGGCGGCGACCGGAAAGGTTATAGCCCCTCACCGCCCCTCCTCGCCCGGAGGCGATCGAACTGGTCAACGTGGTCAAGGCCGACGGCCGGAAAGAGCCGTTTGCACGGGAAAAAGTGGTCGTGAGCGCCCTGAAGGCGGGCGCACCGTTAGAAGAAGCGCGGGCGATCGGGGAGGCCGTCGAACGGGACGCCTACGACGGTATGCCGGCCGCCGATATCCGGCAGAGGGTGCTCTCCCACCTCCGCGACAGAAACCCCGAATGGGAGGAGAACTGGCTCATGTACGACCGTGCCGTGAAGAGACGCGAGGTATTGGCGGCCCGCTGATCTCCTCGCACTTTTTTGCCCTCTCCCCGTGGGAAAGTATAACTACAATCCGCGCCCACATCTGACCTGTATCGTCCTATGCGCCCCGGAAATCGCAGAACTGGGAAGGCCAACAACAGGCCGTTTCTACTCCTGTCCAATATCTGAGGAGCGTTCGATGATCAGTGTTCACAGATAGGTGCGATGCCCGTACCGCACGCAAAGGGCGTCCCGATTGAACCGGGAGCTCGCGGCACGGGCACGCCAGCAGGCGATATGTATGCCGACAAGCGTCCCAAAAGACGACACACACTCACATAACAACCAGAACGAAACAGAAGGAACAAAGTTACTCCTTGCCGATCCGAAGACCGCGATCCTCCGGCTCTCTCTGCCGGTGATGGTCGCGATGACCCTCATGACCCTCTACAGCGTCGTCGACGCGTTCTGGGTCGCGGGTCTCGGTGCCGATGCTCTTGCTGCGGTCGGGTTCTCATTCCCGCTCTTCATCATCACCATCGGGTTAGCGAGCGGCCTCGGGACCGGGGGTGAAGCGGCTCTTGCGCGCATGATCGGTGCAGGCGACCGCGACGGCGCAAGCAGCGTTGCCATGCACACCATCCTCCTGATGACCGGCCTTGCCGTTGCCGTCACCATCCCGCTCGCCCTCTTTGCCGGGGATATATTCGCCCTCATGGGTGCGGGCAGCGCCGCCGGGCTTGCCGTCGCGTATGCCCGGATCCTCTTTATGGGGACGTTTGCCCTCCTCTTCGGCGAGGTCGCCTACGCGCTCATGCACGGTGAGGGCGACGCGAAGCGGGCGATGTACGCGATGGCCGCAGGGGCGGTGGCAAACATCGTACTCGACCCGATCCTGATCTACACGTGCGGCATGGGGATCGAGGGAGCCGCCGTCGCGACCATCATCGCCGAGATCGTCGCCGCCGTCCCGATGGTCTACTGGCTCTTCGTGAAGAGGGATACCTACATATCCCTCTCACTCCGGCGGTTCGCCCCCGACCCCGCCGTCGCGCGCGATATCCTGCAGGTCGGCCTTCCGGCCGCCGCCGAACAGTTCTCGCTCGCCCTGATGACCCTGGTCTTAAACGGCATCATCGTCCTCATATCGAGCACCGACGGCGTCGCCGTCTACTCGACCGGGTGGCGCGTCGTGAGCATCGGCTTAACCCCGATACTTGCCATAGCAACGGCGGTTGTCGCGGTCACCGGCGCCTCCTACGGTGCGCGGGCGTATGCCCGGATGGAGTCTGCCCTCCGCTTCGCCATCAGGCTCGGGACCGGCATCGGCATCGGGCTTGCCGCGGCCACGTTCATACTGGCCCCCGGGATCGCCGCGCTCTTCGCGGCACCTGAGATCACGCCGGAACTGACGTCGTATCTCCGGGTCATGAGCCTCGTCTACCCGATGGTCGGGTTCGGCCTCTTCTCGGCGTCGTTCTTCCAGGGGACGGGGCTTGGGGCACGGTCCCTGACCATCACGGTCCTGCAGAACGTCGTCCTCTCGACCCTGCTTGCCTGGGTGTTCGCAATAGACCTCGGGTTCGGCCTCTCCGGCGTCTGGTGGGGCGTCGCCGCCGGAAACGC
>MPOY01000338.1 GCA_001896715.1 Methanoculleus sp. EBM-46 | reverse complement strand
GGGTAGCAGGTGCGGAACGCACCGTCGAGCCTGTGGACTTGCCTCAATAGAGGAAGGATGAAGCAGGAAGCCCCGCCCAAAAGGCGCGGGGTAGTTCACATGGCGATTACAATCAGCTCGTAGTGGAAAAGAGAAGTTGTCCCTCTATATCAGAGGTACCGACTTATTTCTGCCGTTTGAGCCACTCATCATACTGCTGCACATGCTCCATCATGGTGCAGGCAAGCGCTCTAAATGCCTCGGGAGACAACCTTGCATCGATTACTACCCTCTTCTGGATTTTATCCGTGTAAATCTCGCCGTTCTGGTGAACTTTGAACTCAGGCTGGTCGTATGTCAGCGCCACCTGGCCGAAATTCGGATTCAGCGTCACGATAGCACCATCGATGTGAACCGTCCTGAACTCAGGGTCCGTTACGATCTCAAGTTTCAACGCTTGCTCCTGATCTTCTGCAGCCATGTTGAACTCACACCTTCATCTCCGCCCCTTTTGCGCCGGCAATTGTTGGTTTCGTGGTAAAGGCATCCCTTCGGGTAGATGTCTGGTCAAACCTCCAGTTCTCTGGATCGGTTTCATTGCTCCTTTTCATAGCTCCCGGGTCCATAGTCCAGCAATTCTCTCTCTTGCTCGAAGTGGACTTGTAACGTTTGACCAGGTTCTCAGGAGGAAGCACCACGTCGCACAGGGCATCTAACATCTTCTTTCCATAGTTTGTCGATCTGTAATACACTCTCCTCCTATCGCCGATATCTTCCAGTGTTCTCACCTTCTTCGCGATGAGACCTCCATCAACCAGAGATTTGAGGATACGGTCCATCTCACGTGGATTTGCCCCGAAGGTCTCCTTCAGCTCGTTGAAGTACATCTCTTTATCGAGAGTAAGCGCTATATATACGGCCCATTTCGCATCCGTCGATAGTTCCATCACGGATTCACGAACTTCGATAGGCACCCGGTTTAAGTAAGCCCCCACGGTGATCTGATTCATGTTGGTTACTCCCCTCAAGAATAGTTCTATTGTTGTAACTTATATCAATGTTTCCCGTCATTTAAGTTGCGGTATAGCAACCCATATTGTTATGTATCGTGCATGCAGAAACCTTCTGAATGAGGTATAGAGCGCTGGAATCCGACGAAATCGCAGATAGAGTTCAATTATATAGATGTTTCAAGGGAAACGCCAACGTTGCGATATATGGTTCATTTCAGCAATCACGAAAGAAGGATCTCCTTGCACTGAGAGATTATTTACGGAATAGTGGTTACTCAAACGCCAGAATCTCTGAAGATTTTTGTGATCGATTGGATCCCCGGACAGAAGATGGGCCCATAAGAGATGTCAACCTTAGCGACCTGTTGATGGATGAAAGTTCGATCCACATCTTCGTTTTTGTTAAGGAAAACAAGAATGAGCATTATCTGATTCAGTCGGTCTCGATGGAGTTCCAGCGCTTGAGTACTCTCATCCGGCATGGAATAAAGGAAGATCAGCCTGTTGCCATCTATATTGAGGAGGGTCTGGAGAGGGTTGCAGGAGGCGTCTTCAAGGGCCGGGTTGCACAGAATGAGCATGGGTGGGACATAGGGTTCTTTGAAAATATCGAGCAGATCTACAAACCAGCAAGGCGTTTCTGCGAGCGCAGCGTCGCCGATCTCTATGATTTTTAGCGCGAATATTCTGCATCATCAGAGGGCCCCCCGGGCACTTTTGGTATCCTCCAGCGCTGTCCGCGTAGCCTCATCCAGACACTGATCCGCCCGTCCTTTTACTGTCCGAACGCCCCGGGCCGGCACACGGGGGCCACAGGCTCCATAGACAAACCGTTATCCCTGCAAACGCAGTTATATCGTACCCCGCGCGCTCTCAAATACCTTTATCACTCCTCTCCCAAGAACCTTAACGGAACGGATGAAGATCATCAAGGATCCGGTGCACGGCTACGTCGAGGCGGACGAACCGATGCTCAGGCTGCTCGACTCGGGAGTCGTCCAGAGGCTTCGCCACGTCACGCAACTCGGGTTTGCAAACCTCGTCTACCCGGGCGCAAACCACACCCGGTTTGAGCACTCGCTCGGGGCGATGCACCTTGCCGGCATTATGTGCCGGGAGCTCGGGCTTGACGGCGAGGAGACGCGGCTCGTCACGGCGGCCGCCCTCCTCCACGACATCGGTCACGGGCCCTTCTCCCACGTCACCGAACCGGTGATGGAAGAGTTCGTCGGGAGGAAGCACCACCAGATCGGCTACCTGGTCAGGGAGGGAGCGATCGCCGCCATCCTCGAGGCGGAGGGGATCGATCCCGCCGAGGTCTGCGCCGTCGTCGCCGGTGAGCACCGCTTCGCGAGCATCATCCACGGGAGCCTCGACGTCGACCGGATGGATTACCTGATGCGGGACGCCCATTACACCGGCGTGCCCTACGGGACGGTCGACGCCCACCGTCTGATCCGGTGTTCGGTCCTCGCCGAATCAGGCATCGCGCTCCGCGAGAGCGGCATCAACGCCGCCGAATCGCTCCTCATCGCCCGGACCCTGATGCGCCCCGCGGTCTACTTCCACCACGTTAGCCGGATAGCGACGAGCATGTTCGTCCACGCCCTCCGCGAGGAGGTGCTCACCGTCCCGGGCGCGAACGCCCGCGAACTCGTGCGGATGGACGACGCCGCCTGCATGGAGCGTCTGAAGCACTCGCCCTCTCCGATCGTCCGCGACCTTGCCAGCCGGGTCTACGCCCGGGATCTCTACAAGCGGGCGCTCTACGTCGGCGAAGACCGGGTGAACGCCGCGGCCCTCCGGCAGGACCCCGGGCCTGCCCGGGAGCGGGAGATCGCTCGCGATATCGCCGGGGTTGCCGGAGTCCCGGTGGCAAAGGTCCTCGTGGATATCCCCCCGCTCCCGCGGGCGCTCTCGATGGAGGTCCGGGTCAGGAACGGCCATGCCATGGTGGATATCGAGGAGGTCTCGCCCCTCATCGGCACCTTAAACGACACCCGGCGGCAGCAGTGGCGCCTCGGGGTTTACACCGCCCCGGAGCACCGGCAGGCGGTGGAGCAGGCGGCGACTGAGGTCCTTCGGGTGAAGCGGGCGACAAAACAGGATAAACTCGTAGTGACATAATAGATGGAGAAAAGATGAAGAAGGAGTTTGTCATCGGGGTCACCGGGGCGAGCGGGGTCATATACGCTCGCCGCCTGCTTGAGGTTCTCTGCGATCGTGCAACGGTGCATATCGTCGTATCCGATACGGCCCGGCAGATCGCCGGGATCGAGGGTGTGAACCTTACCGGGTTTGATGCCGTATACGCCGAGAACGATAACCTCGCGGCGGATATCGCGAGCGGGTCGTTTCGCTACGACGGCATGGCGATCGTTCCCTGCAGCATGAAGACGCTTGCCGCGGTCAGCAACGGCCTTGCCGATAACCTGATCGCCCGGGCGGCGGATGTCTGCCTCAAAGAGCGGCGGCCTCTCCTCCTCCTCCTCCGGGAGATGCCGCTCTCCCGGGTCCACCTGAGGAACATGCTCGCCGCCGACGAGGCCGGCGCGACCGTGATGGTCGCAAGCCCTCCCTTCTACCAGCGCCCGGCAACGATCGACGACCTCGTCGATATGGTGGTGGCCCGGGTGCTCGACCACCTGGGGGTCGAACATGCCCTCGGGTCCCGATGGAGCGGATACGATGCGTGATTTCATAGCGATGATGCGGGAGCAGGGCCGGGTCGAGGATATCGAGCGGCCCTGCTCGACCATCTACGAGGCTCCCCGCATGGCGAGCCGGACCGACAAAATACTCTTCTTCCACGACCTCGACGGTCACCGGGCGGTGATGAACCTGCTCGGCGACCGAACATCGCTTGCGGCAGCCCTCGGCGTGGGCGAGCGCGACCTCGTCCGGAACCTCGCGGCCAGGACCTACAACGGCCGCGTCGTGGATGCCGGACGGCTCGCGGGCGGCATCCCCGCCGACCTCTCCCGCCTCCCGGTCATGAAGCACTTTCCGGGCGATGCCGGGCGCTACTTCACGGCTGGCGTGGTCTTCTCCCGCTACGGCGGCGTGGAGAACGCTTCCATCCACCGGATGATGGTCCTCGACGACCACCGGGTCGTCGCCCGCCTGGTGGAGGGGAGGCACACCCACACGCTCCTCAAGGCGGCGCTTGCCAGGGGGGAACGGCTCCCGGTCGCGGTCACCGTCGGGACCCATCCCCTCGTGACGTTTGCCGCCTGCACCCGTGTCCCGGAAGGAAAGGAACTCCCCTACGCGGCCGAGCTGATGGGCGGAGAACTCGCCGTCCACGAGTGTGCAAACGGCGTCCGGGTCCCCGGCGCCGAGATCGTGCTTGAAGGCTCCATCGGGCCGGAGACGGCGGCGGAGGGGCCGTTCGTCGACATCACCGGGACATACGACCCCGTGCGGCAGCAACCGGTGATCGAGTTCTCCCGGATGTACCTCAGGGAGAACCCCATCTACCACGGCATCCTCCCCGCCGGCGACGAGCACAAACTCCTTATGGGAGCCCCGTATGAGCCGAAGATCTATCGCGCGGTCGGCGAGGTGACGACGGTCCGCGACGTCCTCCTCACGAAGGGCGGGGCCGGCTACCTCCACGGCGTGGTCCAGATCCGGAAGAACACCGAAGGTGATGCAAAGAACGCCATCATGGCGGCGTTTGCCGCCCATACGTCCTTAAAACACGTCGTCGTGGTGGACGAGGATATCGATATCCATGACCCCTACGACGTCGAATATGCGATTGCCACAAGGGTGCGGGGCGATACCGACATCATGATCGTCACCGGCGTGCGGGGTTCGTCGCTTGACCCGATGCGCCTTGCAGACGGGACGAACGTGAAGGTCGGGGTCGACGCCACGATGCTTATGGGTAGAGAGGGCGAATTCAGGAGAGCGGAGTGGCCGTAGTTCATGTACCTGAATGAAGATGACGAGAGGATCCTCGCCGGCGAGTTCGGCGAGACGCGGCAGAAGATGCTGGAGATCCTGGTCGCGCTCGGGAACGTCTATGGAGCCGAGAGGCTCGTCCCGATCACGAGCGCCCAGGTGAGCGGTGCGTCGTATAAGACCATCGGGAGGTGGGGGCTTGCCTGGCTGCAGAGCCTCAACGCCCGGGTTGCGGTCCCGGCCGTCTTAAACCCCATCGGCATGCCGCGGGAGGAGTGGCGGGAGTTCGGCATCAGAGAGGAGTTTGCCCACAACCAGGGGGCGGTCATCGAGGCCTACCGGAGGCTCGGGATCAAACTCGAGTGCACCTGCACCCCCTACTACCTCCGCATAACGGAGTACGGGGAGCATCTGGCCTGGTCGGAGTCTTCGGCGGTCGCCTACGCAAACTCGGTTCTCGGCGCCCGGACGAACCGGGAGGGCGGGCCGAGCGCCCTTGCCGCGGCGATCATCGGGAAGACTCCTTACTACGGCCTTCACATCGTCGCGAACCGGCGGCCGCAGGTCGTCGTCGATGTCGAGGGCGGCACGGGCCTGCGCTCCGACCACTGGGGCGCCATCGGCCACGTGGCGGGCAGGAAGGTGGGGAACCGGATACCGATCTTTGCCGGGATCCGGCCGAACCGCGACCAGTTGAAGGCGCTCGGGGCGGCTATGGCGGCGACCGGCGCGGTTGCGCTCTTCCACGTCGACACGATCACGCCGGAGGCCCGGGTCTTTTCCTTCGATACCGGCGACCTTGACCGGGTGACGGTGAGCGCCGATGAGGTCGAGGCTCTCTTCGCAGAGATGGATGTCGAGGCGGTCGCGGTCGGGTGCCCGCACTGCTCGGCCGAAGAGCTCCGCGAACTTGCCGATCTCCTCAGGGGAAAGAAGACGACAAAACCCTTCTACATCTTCGCCGCCCGGGGGGTCGCAAAGAGCAACCCCGACCTCATCGCCGCTATCGAGCGGAGCGGCGCCCGGGTGATCCCGGATACCTGCATGGTCGTCTCGCCCCGGATGGATGAGTTCAGCTCGATCATGGTGGATTCGGGCAAAGCTCTCGCCTATGTCCCCGGTATGTGCGGGGCGCTCGCCCGGATAGGGACGCGGAGAGAGTGCGTCGAGGTCGCGACGTCGTGAGGAGGGCCGGCGCTCCGTGCCGCCCTCCCCTCCCCGCAGACCGCATGCCGCCTTTCGCGGGGTCGTCGGGGGTGTCTGCGATCCGCCGCAGGCGCCGGGATGGCCCGGTGCGTTACGAGACCATCCCTCCGAATGGCCCGGTCAGGCCGCCCCCGCCCTCATTCAGAGATCGGAACCAGAACGACATGAAATACTGGTCTGTCTTCTCGCTGTACAGGAGAACCGTCCCGTAATCGGTGTCGTACGATATATACCGCAGAACCCCGGGGCCCACCGTCTGCATCTGGTTCACGGACTGTTCAACGCCGGTAGAAGGGTTGGGCATCCTCAGGCCCCGGGGATCTCCGAGCAGTTGCCAGGTGCTGCTCCCGTATGTCCCCGCGGACTCCGCCGGAGCTCCGGGGTCAACCCAGAGCGGAGGGCCATACCAGTCAGGGTTCTGCTGCCCCTCCACATACGACCATCGGTACACCCCCCCGGTCATACCCGCGCTACGCGGGACGATCTCTGCGGTCCCCGCGTAGCGGCCACCGGATGCCTCCTCGACACGTATAACCCAGTCGAACCCCGTGACATAGGATTGACTCGACATGCCGTACTGATCGGTTGTAATCCGGGAGATGGATGCGTCATACGTCAGAACAGTCCCGGGCTTGATGACATTCCCCATCCTTGAAGCAGTGGGGCCCACCGGATCTCTCGGCATCACCGGTCCCACCGCCGCCGCCGTCACGGCGGGTGCGCACGCGACGATAAGAATGCTCGCGAGGATCCCACACAACAGCAATTCCCTTCGCATCAGTCTCACATCCTGCAATCATCGTTCCACACCGGGTCATCCTCACCGCGTCCCTGGTGCCGCGCGGTGGAGCACCATCCCGGCCTCTGGAATGCGAGCAGTCGATGCGAACCGGGTATATAGACCTATGCGCTCCCGGCCATGCCGGCACGAGATCTCCGCGAAGTCGTCGCCCGGCCTGTACCGATGGCCACCACGACGTCGGGAGCATCGTGCGGGTTTCACCGGCCGTTACCGGGCGGGCAGGGGTCCGGGTTGCCGTCGTGCCGGGATCGCCTCCGGAACACTGATGAGATGACGGGCCATAACTGCACCGTAAAGACTGGTCGAGGAGATCCTGGATGGAAGAGAAGGATATCGATACCCTGCGGAGGCGCCGGGATATCGACGGGTTGATCAGGGCGCTCTCGGATCCCGCCGGGATCGTGCGGTTGACTGCGGCCGAGGCCCTCGGTTCCGCCGGCGATGAGAGGGCGCTTGAGCCGCTCGAGCGACTGAAGTTCTCGGACCCGGATATAGGGGTCCGGCGGGCTGCGTCGCTTGCCCACGCCCGGGTGGCGGCAAGGCTTGCGGAGAAGAAGGCGGTGGAAGGCTGGCTCCTTGATAGGTAGGCCCGCCAGCACACCGGGGAGATGGGGTCAACTCCCGATCAGGAACCGGACAAGGAACGGCTGCCCGTGCCAGGATGTCCTGACGTACCGCAGGGAGTACGCAAGCAGGATCATGCCGGTATAGAGAACCAGGAAGACGCCCAGGTACGCCGGCAACGGCAACTGAAGTCCGAAGGGCTCGATGACTTTTATGATGACCGTATACTGGGCGAGGTAGATGGCAAGCGAGCACCCGCCGGCCGCCCGCAGGGGGTCAAGGAGCCCGTACTGCGCCGGGATGTGATCGAGAACGGTCAGTGCGAAGACGACGAGCCCGGCAGCAAACACGAAGAAACCGATCATCGGCGGGTAAAAAAGCTCCACGTAGCTGTCACGGATGTATTGTGCGCCGGGGAAGAGCATCCAGAGGACGGCCCCGGCAAGCAGGAGGCCGGCACCCCACCGTCCCTCGTCCTTGAACCGGAACCGCGGTGCGGCCCTGTCTCTCCAGCGGTACTTCCCGAGCTCGGCTCCGAAGAAGGCGATCGCAAGCCAGGGGAAGACCGGGAACCAGCCCTCCATGAGCCAGGCCCGGGCGATCTCGACGGGTGCCGGGAACGGGTCGCCGGAGATGGAGAAGGGGGTGAGCGTGACGTCGGGTCTCGTGATGACCGCCCCCGAATAGCCCAACCCCACCTGGAGAAGAGGTGTTAGACAGAGGATCGCGACGATGACGGCCCAGCGTCCCCGCTCCGGGAGGCCGAGATAGAGGTAGGTGAGCGGAAGAGCAAGGCCGATGAGGTAGAGCACATCGACGTCAAGGAACGGGACGTAGTCAAAGACCAGCACCTGGAGAAGCGCCCCGGCGAGGATGAAGAGCCCACCCCTCGTGGCGATATACGAGAAGGGCCTGCCCTTGCCGGTCCGTGAGAGGGCGACCATCATACCGGCAAGACCGATGAAGATCGGGGCTGCAAGGGAGGAGAGGAAACGGTACCAGCCCGGCGCAGGGGGCAGGAGGAGCGCCGGCGTGAGGTTTGCCATGATCATGAACGTGATGGCAAGGCCCCGGAGTATGTCGACGGGGATATCACGAAAAGGGCCAGCTTTGGAGACTGGTTTCGGAGGCGGGTACTCCATATGTTGCGTGTGATCTTTAAGGGATAAATTTTGCTGAATACTCTTGCCCTGAGGAGGGGCGCTCCCCGGGAGATAACGTTATCCGGACCAGGAATCATCCTGTGCTCGGGGCAGGGGACGTATCGCGCTTCAGCCCGTGCGGCCGGCCGTGCATCCAGAACATCCCAGGGAAGGAATATATACACCGGAGACATGCCAGCCCTGACGACGTTCGGGAGTCTGCCATGACTGCACTGGAAGATATCGATGCAATGCGCGATGCCCGGGATGTCGCAGGGTTGATCCGGGCCCTCGATGACGCCGACGAGTTTGTCAGGGCGCAGGCGGCCCTCTCGCTCGGGACGATCGCCGACCCGGAGGCACGAGAGCCGCTCGACCGGATGCGAAGAGAGGATCCGAGCGTCTCGGCCCGCGAGGCCGCCGCGACCGCGTACAAATGGCTGGTCGGCCGCCTCGAGGAGGTCGAGGCGGTCAGGGGACCCAAACCCCCGCCGCCCTGGTAGATGCGGCTCACAGGACAAAGAAGTTGAGCCAGAGGATGGCGGTGCCGATCCCGACCGTGACGAAGAGCACGAGCATCCCCACCTTCAAAAACTCTACAAAGGAGATAGTAAGACCGTTCCGCGCCGCGATCCCGAGCACGACGACGTTTGCCGATGCTCCGATGGCCGTCCCGTTCCCGCCGAGGCAGGCGCCGAGCGAGAGCGCCCACCAGAGCGGGTAGGTGTTCATCGATGCGCCCATATCGTGGATGAGCGGGATCAGGGTGGCGGTGAGGGGTATGTTGTCCACGACGGCTGAGGCAATTGCCGAGAACCAGGCGATGATCAGCATGGCCTCAGCCTCCGAGTGGACGCTCTCGACCACGAACCCGGCAACGGCCGCAATCGTCCCGGTCTCGACGAGAGCGCCGACGACGATGAAGAGCCCGCCGAAGAAGAAGAGGGCCGGCCACTCGATCTTCTCAAAGATCTCTTCCGGGGGCTGCCGGCTCCAGAAGAGAAGGATCGACGCGCCGATCAGGGCGACGAGGGCGGGTTCGAGGCCGAGGAGGTCGTGGATGAAGAACATCCCGATGACGAGCGCGATGACGGCGACCGATTTCTTGAAGAGCGATATGTCGCGGATCGCCTCCTGCTCGTTCAACTCTGCAAACGTCTTCTCGATCACTCCCTTCTCTCCCGGCGAGACATGGAGCTCTTTTCGGTATATGAGGGCGAGCATCCCCATGACGACGACGATGTTGACGACCATGATGGGGGCGAGGTTGACCAGGAACTCGTTGAACGTCAGACCGGCGGCCGAACCGATCATGATGTTCGGGGGGTCGCCGATGAGCGTCGCCGCTCCGCCGACGTTTGAAGCGAATATCTCGGCGATGAGGAAGGGCAGGGGAGTGATCCGCATGACGCCTGCGATGTAGAGGAGCATCGGAGTGATGAGGAGGACCGTCGTGACATTGTCGAGGAATGCGCTGATGACGGCGGTCACGAGCGAAAAGAGGAGCAGTACCCGCATCGGACTCCCTTTTGCCAGCTTTGCCGTTTTTATGGCGATATACTCGAATAAGCCGCTCCCGCGGGCGGTGTTGACGATGATCATCATCCCCATCAGGAGGAAGATGGTGCCGAGATCGACGTAGACCGGTATCTTCTCCCACGGGACGATGTGGAGGAAGACGATGACCGAGGCGCCGAGCATGGCGGCGACCGCCCGGTGAATCCGCTCATCGATGATGAGCGCGTAGGTGAAGAGGAAGATCGCGATGGCGATCAGTTCCGGGCCGATCACGCCCTGTCACCCCGGTGATGGTTGGGGGCGGAGGCGGCGGAGCGGGTAATGCATGCCGTGAGAGATTGACGAATGGTCATATCGTTCCTCAAAAAGAATGAATTGCCGGGAGTTAGGTTTGCGCGACCTATCTCATAATCATGCCGGTCGCGCCGTCTATCGGGCTCTCCCGCACACCGGGGAGAGCCCCCCCGGTTCAGGCCGGCGTTCGACCTTTCTCCTCGCTCCGCAACCGGAGGATCTTATAGATCTCGCCTGCAAGGAGGATCGGCAGACCGAGGAGGAAGAGCAGTCCCCAGTCGGCAAGGGTCAGTGGCGCGGTGCCGAGGAATTCCTGCAGGATCGGGACGTAGACCACCAGCGCCTGGAGACCGAGGCTCCCGAGGATGGCAAGTATCAGGGTGGGGTTTGAGAAGAACCCGATCCGGTGGAGGGGGAACCGGAACGACCGGAAGTTCAGCACGTTATACATCTCAAATATGATCAGGCCGGTGAACGCCATCGTCCGGGCCCGGTCGATATCGACCTCGTAGAAGCCGGAGAAGGCGTAGAGTGTCAGGAGACCGAGCCATGCCCCGATGACGAGGATGACCAGAAGAGCGGATCGGGTGAGGATGGACTCGTCCGGGTTCCGTGGCCGCCTCTGCATGACGTCCTTCTCGGCGGGCTCGAGACCGAGCGCAAGAGCGGTCGGGCCGTCGGTGATCAGGTTGATCCAGAGGATCTGGACGGGGATGAGGATCAGCGGGAGACCCATGAGGAGCCCGCCGACGATCGCGACGATCTCTCCGACGTTCGAGGAGAGGAGGTAGCGGGTGAACCGGGCGATGTTGTCGTATTCTCGCCTCCCCTCCTCGACGCCGGCGACGATGCTCGCGAAGTTGTCGTCCACAAGCACCATGTCGCTTGACTCCTTCGCGACATCCGTCCCCTTGATGCCCATGGCGATACCGATGCTCGCCTTCTTCAACGCCGGCGCGTCGTTGACGCCGTCGCCGGTCATGGCGATGACTTCGCGTTCGCGGGAGAGTATATCGATCACCCGGAGTTTGTGCTCCGCCGTGACCCGGGAGAGGACTTTCGTCGTCCGGAGACGGCGCGCGAGCTCGTCGTCGGTCATCGCCTCGAGGTCGGCTCCCGTCAGCGCCCCCTCACTCGAGAGGCCCAGGTCCTGTGCGATGGCGGAGGCGGTCAGGGGGTTGTCCCCCGTTATCATGATGACGTCGATACCGGCGCTCCGGCAGAGCCGGATAGCCTCCGCCGCTTCAGGGCGTGGGGGATCTACGATCCCGGCAAATCCGAGGAAGATCAGGTCTTTCTCGACCGCCTCCGCCGTCCGGGGAACGTCGCCCGGGAGCGGGCGGTATGCCGCCCCGAGTACCCGGAGCCCCCGCGATGCATACCCGCAGAGTTCCTGTTGGAGGGCGTCGCGGAGGTCGTCGGTGAGCGGCACGACCGCACCGTCCCGGAACAGACGGGACGAGAGGTCGAGGAGGACTTCCGGCGCTCCCTTCACGTAAGCGACGTCGCCGTCGCCCTCGCGGTAGATGATCGTCATCCGCTTCCGGGTTGAGTTGAACGAGAACTCGCGGACCGCTTCGGGAGCGTCGTCCCGGGAGAGGCCGGCCTTCGCCGCCGCGACAACGAGCGCCCCTTCGGTCGGCGTGCCGAAGATCCGCCACTCCCCCGCCTCGTCGCCGGCAAATGTCGCGTGGTTGCAGAGGAGCGCTGCGCGCAGGAATTGCCGGAGATCGGGGTCCGCGAGAGGGTCGATGGCGCTCCCATCGCGGAGGAACTCACCCTCCGGGACGTAACCGGTCCCGGTCACCGCCACCTCGCTCTCCGGTGTCCTCACCCTGACGACCGTCATCTCGTTCCGGGTGAGCGTCCCGGTCTTGTCCGTGCATATGACCGAGACCGCGCCGAGGGTCTCCGATGCAGGGAGACGGCGGATAAGGCAGTTTCGCCGCATCATGTTCTTGATGCCGATGGCAAGCGTCAGCGTCACGACCGCCGGAAGGCCCTCCGGGATCACCGCCACCGCAAGCGAGACGCCGATGAGGAACATCTCCAGGAACTCCCGCTGCTGCAGGAAGCCGACGCCGATCGCGAGCACAGCAATACCGACGGCGATGATCCCGATGTCGCGGCCGAGGACGTCCATCTGCCGCGCCAGAGGCGTCGCTTCGGCTCTGACCCGCTGGGAGAGGCCGGCGATCAGGCCGAACTCCGTCCTCATACCGGTGGCGACCGCGACACCCCGCCCCCACCCGTTGACGACCGTCGTGCCCGCAAAGACCATGTTGCTCCGTTCGGCAAGCGGGGTTCCCGGAGTGAGCGGTCCCGTCGCCTTATCGACGGGAGAGGACTCGCCGGTCAGCGGGGCCTCGTCCACCTGAAGCGACGTTGCCTCGACGAGCGAGAGGTCGGCGGGCACCCGGTCCCCCATATCGAGGGCGACGAGATCCCCCGGCACGATCCCGGATGCATCGATCTCCTGCTGCTTCCCGTCGCGGATGACAACGGCCTTCTGGACGAGCATCTGCCGCAGCGCCTCGATCGCCTCCCCGGCCTGCCACTCCTGGGAGTAGCCGAGGAGAGCGTTCAGGACGACGATGATGAGGATGGCGGCGGCGTCTTGTGGTTCGCCGACGAAGAACGAGACCACCGCGGCAACGATCAGGATGATGATCAGGATGCTTGCAAACTGGCGCAGGAAGACCTGGAGGCGCGTCTCTCGCTCCTCCTCGCGGAGGACGTTTGCCCCGTAGTGCTGGAGGCGCGCCTCCGCCTCCTCTCGAGAGAGGCCATGCGGGCCGGTGCCGAGCGTCTGTTCGACCTCATCTGAGGAGAGGGTATACCATTCGGCAGGAAGGGCCTCCTCGCGGTCCCCGGTCGGCACGATCATACTTTTTCGGTTTTGCGGCGGGCCATAAATAGATAGAGATGTCGTCTCGGTGACTGCAGCAATCCGGCTCTCGCCGGTAACATTATATCCCCCCGGGGGGTTCGATAGCAACCGGGCCGAGATCCGGTCCCCGGGAGGAATGACGATGAGCAGGATAGCAGTCCTGATAACGGATATGTTCGAGGATGTCGAGTACACAGAGCCCGCCGCGGCGTTTCGTGAGGCCGGCCACGATCTCGTCCATGTCGGCCTCTCCGCAGGAGAGACCGTTCACGGCAAGAAGGGGGAGGCAGAGGTCACCATCGACCGGGCCGTCTCCGACGTATCGGTGGATAGCTTCGATGCACTCTTCATACCGGGCGGCTACTCGCCCGACAAACTCCGGGCCCACGATGCGCCCGTGAAGTTCGTGCAGGAGTTCGTCGAGAGCGGCAAACCGGTTCTCTTGATCTGCCACGCGCCTCAGCTCCTGATCACGGCGCAGGCCCTCTCCGGCCGGAGGATCACCGGCTGGAGATCCGTCGCCCAGGATATCAAGAACGCCGGTGCGGAGTACGTCGACCAGGAGGTGGTGGTCGACGGCAACCTGGTGTCGAGCCGGCAGCCGGATGATATACCCGCGTTCGTCAGGGCGTCGCTTGAGAAGCTTGCAGGGGCCGGCGGGAAGGTAGAGGCCGCGGCTGTGCGGCAGCGGTGAGACCGCGAGCCGGGATGGCAATCCCGGCATATCCTTTTATTTGCACAGCCAGATCTCATGCATGGGAATGAAGCCCGCAGGATCGACATGGAGCAGACCCGCTGTCATCGTCCTGACTGCGGTGCTCATCGTCCTCCTGGGGGCCATCGCTCGCGTGCTCACCGGTATCGATGCCGCGTACACCGATCTCCTCTACCTCGTGCTCATCCCGACCGCGTACTGGTACCGGCGGCATGCGGTATACCCCGGGATACTGGTCGCGGTGCTCCACATCGTCGCTACATACATCGTCACCGGGCATGTGGGTGCGGAGACGCTCGTGCGTGCGGGGATGCTCATCGTCATTCCCTACGTCCTCGGGTACTTCTTCGAGGTCGTGGGCCGGCGGACCGAGAAGAAACATTTTCATGCCGGCGAACCCGGGCCGGTCGCATGCGATCGGAACACGAAGAGGTTGATAGCCCGGTTGTCGAGTCGGGACCCGGATACCCGCTACGAGGCGGCCGGGTGCCTCGGCAACGCGGGCGATCCCGCTGCGGTCCTGCCCCTCGCCGCCCTTCTCTGCGATCCGGAGAGCGGCGTGCGCTGGAAGGCGGCGGAAGCGCTCGGAAGGCTGGGTTCGCCGGCCGTGGAACCGCTTTCAGGGAGCCTGCAGAGCGAGGATGTGGATGTCCGATGGATGGCCGCGGTTGCTCTCGGCGATATCGGCGACCCGGCGGCTGTTCCGGCGCTCGCAAAGGCGCTCGACGATGATGACGCCTACGTCAGGAGCAGGGCGGCCCTCGCGCTTGCGGCTATCGGGGAACCCGCGCGGGAGATGCTCATCACCGGTCTCTCCACCGGGAACGCCCGGGTCCGGGGGAGCGCGGCGCTGGCGCTCGGGAGGCTTGGGGGCGAGAGCGCCACCGGGGCTCTCATCGACGCCCTCCGCGACCCGGACGAGGAGGTCCGGCACCGGGCAGCGGTCGCTCTCGGGGATATCGGGGAGCCTGCCGTCCCCGATCTCCTCTCGGCCACCCGGGCCGACGAGGCGGACGTCCGGCGGGGGGTGACCGCCGCCTTCGGCCAGATCGGGAAACCCGCCGTCGCCCCGCTTATTGCAGCGCTCGATGACGATGACTGGCGCATCCGCAGGGGAGCGGCGGCGGCTCTCGGCGATATAGGCGATCCCGGATCTGTCGACGCTCTGATCAGGGCGCTCGACGATGCGCGGGAGGAGGTGCGAGAACAGGCCCGGAAAGCGCTCGGCAGCATCAGGAAGACATAACATCGACGAAGATGCACCTGAACGGTATGACTGACGAGACCCGGATTGATGAACTGGTTGCCGACCTCCGGCGGGGCCCTCTTGCGGTGCGGCGGGCGGCGACCGCCGAACTCGGGGCGAGCGGGGCCGTGGCGGTCGAACCGCTGATTGCCGCGATGCTTGACGGCGACAACGACCTCCGGTGGTATGCCGCCCGGGCACTGGTGCAGATCGGTGAGG
>MPOY01000331.1 GCA_001896715.1 Methanoculleus sp. EBM-46 | reverse complement strand
GCGGGCGACCTCGTCGTGGTCGTCGGCGGCGACGGGTCGGTCCTCCTCACCGTCCACCAGATGAGAAAGCAGGTCCCGGTCCTCGGGATCAACTGGGGCGAGGTGGGGTTCCTCGCGGACCTCGAGCCCGACGAGGCCCGCGCGTTCTTTTCCGCCGAAAAGACCGCGCTCCGCGTCGAGCGGCGGCTCCGGGTCAGCCTCTCCGTCGACGGGAGGTGGCTCGGCAACGCCCTCAACGAGGCGGTCATCGTCACCGACCGGCCGGCAAAAATGCTCCGGTTCGGCGTTTACGTCGACGGGACGCCGGCGGAACGGTTCAGGGCCGACGGCCTGCTCATATCCACCCCCACCGGGTCGACCGCCTACGCCATGAGCGCGGGAGGGCCGATCGTCGACCCGCAGATCGAGGGGTTCCTCCTCGTGCCGCTCGCGCCCTACATGCTCTCGTCGCGCCCCCACATCATCAGCACCGGGAGGAACCTCGAGATCACCCTTGAGACGGAGAAACCGGCGCACCTCGTCATCGACGGGCAGAGCACCTTCGAGCTCGAGCGGGAGGCCACGATCAGGGTGAAGAAGGCAGACGAACCCGCTCTCTTCGTGTATACCGGGAAACCCTTCTTTGAGAAGGTGAACCACAAACTCCGCAACCTCTGATACCCAAACGGATAATTTATGGGTGGCGGGGAGGATTATCTCCTGAGGAGCACGATCATGGAAGACCAGATGCGCACGAAACTCCCTTACGCGGAGATAGCAGAGACGCTGAAGACGACCCTCGACCTCCGGGGGTCGCCGGTCGCGGTGAAACTTGCAAAGAGCCCCGAGGGCATCCCCGAGGGGGTCAAACCGATCGAGGAGACGGTCCGCCACTGCCAGATGGTCAGCAAGGCGAGGCTTGAGGGCGCGATCTTCTACGCGACCACCGACAAGCACGTCTGCATGGGCGGCGGCTGGGCCCTCGGGCTGAAGGAGCTCACGAGGAGCCTCCGCACGGGGGAGTTCTACTACAAACTCGGCAAGTTCGAGAGCTGGGCCGCCTGTATGCGGACCATCCGGCAGGTGCCCCACGTCCCGGAGCTCGAGACCTACGCGACGGTCTACGCGCCGCTCGAGAAGACGCCGTTTGACCCGCACGTCGTCATCATCATCGCTGAGCCGCGGACAATGCTGAAGCTCGCGCAGGCCACCCTCTACCACCTCGGCGGGCGGATAGAGTCCACGATGTCGGGGATCCAGTCTGTCTGCGCGGACGCGACCGCGCTGCCCTACCTCACCGGCAAGATCAACTACTCCCTCGGCTGCGACGGATCGCGCCGGTTCTCCGGCATCGAGGATAACGAGCTCGTCATGGGCATCCCCGCCGAGATCCTCCCCGAATTTGCCCGGGCCCTTGAGATCGTCACCGCGGCGCCCGGATCGGTGCGGTAACCGGCACCGCTCATCCCCGCTCTTTTTCCCACGCCTCTCCCGGGGTACAAGGCTTATCTTCCCGGCCGGTCAACCATTCAGCAGGTGGTTTTTTGCAGGTATCCATGAAGCTCGAGATGAGGGACCAGCCGGGACAGCTGGTCGCGGCCCTCAAACCGATCTCGGCCGTCGGGGGAAATATCATAGCAGTCATTCACCAGAGAGAGACCTCGACACCCGCTGAAACGCTGGATGTCCAGATCGTCCTGGAGCTGCCGGAAGGGCGCCTCCCGAACCTCCTCGAACTCTTCCGCGCGCAGGGCATCAACGTCGTGCGCATCGGCGAGGAGCGGCTCCTCTACGAGTGTACGCTGATCATGATCGGGCACCTGATGCATACGGACCTCTCCGACACGGTCGACCGGATCGACAGGACCGGTTCGGCCGAGGTGACGGAACTCTCGCTCGTCATGCCGGCGATCGACACCCCCTCGTCGGCCCGCATCACCATCCGCTCGACCACCCGGGCGGAGATGAAGAAAGCGATGCGGATCCTTCGCGCCGTTGCGAAACAAAAAGATCTCCTCATCATCGAGCCCCTGGAGGATGCATGATGCGGATCGCCATACTCGGGTTCGGATCCGTCGGTCGGGGCATCGCCCGGGTTCTCCTTGCAAAAGATCTCGGCATCGCCGTCACCGGCCTTGCCGACTCAAAGAGCGGCATCATCGACGCCGGCGGCATCGACCTTGCGGCGGCGCTCGCCCGGAAGGAAGGAGGCGGCCCCTGCGGGAACCCGGGCGTCAGCCCCGCGGATGTCGTGGCAAAGGCGAAGTACGACGTCCTCGTCGAGGTGACCCCGACGAACGTGGAGACCGGCGAACCGGCGCTGGGCCATATCCGGGAAGCCCTCCGGCGGCACAAACACGTCGTCACATCGAACAAAGGCCCGATCGCCCTCGACTACCCCGGGCTCCGGGCGCTCGCAGAGGCAAACGGCGTCCTCCTGAAGTACGAGGCGACGGTCTGCGGCGCTATCCCGCTCATCCACGCGATGCAGGAAGGGCTTGCCGGGAACACCATATCCCGGCTCTACGGGGTCTTCAACGGCACCTGCAACTACATACTCACCCGGATGGCCGCAGAAGGCCTCACCTACGAGCAGGCCCTTGCCGAGGCCCGGGAACTCGGGTATGCCGAGGCGGACCCGACCTACGACGTCGAGGGGATCGACGCAGGCATCAAGCTGGTCATACTCGCCAACACCATCCTCGACCTCTCCACGACGCTTGACGACGTGGAGAGGACGGGTATCACCCTCCTCTCGCCCGAGGCGCTGCAGCTTGCAGAGGACCAGGACTGCACCATCCGGCTGATCGGCGAGATCATACCGGACGCCGGGGTGCTCCGCGTATCGCCGCGGATAATACCGAAGACCCATCCGCTCGTCGTCGAAGGAACGCTCAACGCCGTCACCGTCGAGGCCGACCTCGCCGGGGACCTCACGTTCATCGGGAAGGGCGCGGGCTCCACCGAGACGGCCAGCGCCGTGATCGGCGATCTGCTCTACATCCGTGAGAGGTATGTCAAGGGTTCTTGAACGGAGAAAACAGTACCTGCGGCTGATGCGTCAGGTGACGCTCGAGAGGGGCTCCTTCACGGTGGCCGATATTGCGGAGGCCACCGACACCCCCCGGAGCACCGTCCAGGACTGGGTGAACCGCCTCGTCGAGGAAGGATGCGTCCTCCTCACGGAAGAGCAGCGGGGCCGGCACGCCGCCCACTACGCGGCAAGCAGCGTGATGCCGGAGAGCGCCTGCCGACGGGTCTTCACCACCGTCGACGGCGGCGAGGTCGAGATCTACCACGAGTGCATGAGCGGCGGATGCGCCGCGTTCTGCGAGTTCCACCATGCCCGCGCCGGCGGCGCCCTGCAGTCGGTTCGCCGGGACGGGACCCTGCTCCGGGAGCGGGCGGTCCTCGGGCGGCGGGACGTCGCCGTCGGCCTCGACCCCGCGCCGGCGGTCGGGATCGTCGGCGTCTTTCACGAAGGCGACTACATCCGCCAGCACATCAGGTGCATCGGGGGCCCGGCCTACTCCCTCACCGACATGATGTCCTTTGCCGAGGGTGTCTGCGGCGTCACCGTCCGCCGGGAGGGGGCGGTGGTCGAGGGCGAGGTGATCACCCGGGCGCTCGCCTACGTCGCCATCGGTATCGACGACACCGATACCGGGGATGAGGGCGCGACGTTCGCCCTCGCCCTTGCCCTCCTCCAGCACCTTGCAAAACTGGACGGCGTCATGCCGATCGGCCACCGGGTGGCGATGCTCAACCCCCGGCTCGAGGGCCGGACAGCGGGGAACTCCTGCAGTTGCATCGAGCTTGCGGTGGAGCCCGGCATGGTTGCACGGGTCGAGGAGTCCGCCGTGCGGTTCGTTGCCGGTGAAGCGGCGTCGGCGGAATGGGGGATCGCCGTCCGGCAGGGGTTCCGGGTGCCCGACGACCTCCGGGCCTACGGGAGGAGCGCGAGAGAGGCGGTGCTCACCCGGGAAGCGGCCGGCATAACCGCAGAACGATTCGGGGTGCGTCTCCACGGCGGCCGGGGCGTCATCGGGGCGCTTGCGGCCGTCGCGCTTATCGGGCTCCCGCACGGCGTCCTGCTCGATCCGGGGCGGGAGATCGCCTCCGGGAACGGGCGGGAGATCGCTTCCCCGGCAGAAACCTTAATGCATGAACATAACCATATAGGAACAGATGGTTAACGGCATCGTACTCCCCGTAAAGAAGGTTTTTTCACTTGTTGACTCAAAAATCGTCGTTGAGATCAAAGACGACGGCAGGAAACTCCAGGGTCGGCTCATTGCGGTGGACGAACACCTGAACCTGCATATGGATGAGACCACCGAGTATACCGGTGATCAGAGGGGCCGCACCCTCGGGACCGTCGTCATACGAGGCAATAACATCCTGACCATTGCACCTCTGCTCTGATAGCCATGTCCGACCAGGAGGAAGAAGCACTCAAGGTTATCCAATCCTCTCGTCAGGGGGTTCTCCAGAGCGATCTCTGGAAAGAGCTTGAGATCGATAGCAGGAAGTGCTCAAGGATCGTGAAGCGGTTGCTGGACGCCGGGCTGATCGAGCGTGTCGAGTTCCGCAGCGACGGCATCAAGACGTACCTTCTGCGGGCAAAGAAGCGGGCGATCGACCCCTGCGTCATCCTTGCAGGGGGGGAGATCCTCCCGTGCATCGGTTGCGACCAGGAGTGCGTTCCGGAAGAGTGCGCGCTCCTCCTTGACTGGATGTACCAGCTGGCCCTCGACGAATACCAGGGTTGACCCGCCCCGGCGGGAGACCCCACCCCACCTTATTCCGGATGCTAACCGGTCAACTACCCCGACCTGAAGGTCGGGGCTTGTGAACGGCTAAACAAGACTAAACAGTTAGACTAGGAGGCAAGCAATTGCAGCAGCGTTATGGGCTACAAGAACGGATAGGTGTTTC
>MPOY01000559.1 GCA_001896715.1 Methanoculleus sp. EBM-46 | reverse complement strand
ACGAAGTCCTGCATCTTAAGACACTCTTCGTGGGATATCACCTGAGGGGTTCCTATGATTGTCGCCATGATAATCGTTTTTGCCGACTTCTCAAGTACCTCGGCCACCTTGAAGGCGTCTCCCAACGTGCTTCCCACACAGACCGCTCCGTGGTTCGCGAGAAGCACCGCGTTATTGTTTCCAAGAGCTTCCACGGCGTTAATGGCCAGTTCCTCGGTTCCGGGAAGCGCATACTTTGCACACTTCACGCCTTCTCCGATTATTTGCACGAGTTCCTCCGAAACCGCGGGGACATCTTTTCTCGCTATGGCGAATGCCGTTGAGTACTGAGGATGAGTGTGAATAACCGCTCCCACATCCGGTCTATATTTATAGATCATTCTGTGAAGACCGTGCTCGATGCTCGGCTTTCGCTTGCTGTCGATGACAAAGCCTTTCATATCCGCCAGAACAATGTCCTCGGTCTTCAAGCAACCATAGCTCATACCGCTCGGAGTTATCAGGAAGCTTTCATTGTCAATTCTGACACTTATATTTCCCCAGGTTCCTACCGTCATACCCCGTTCTTCCATTCTTCTGCAGGCATCCAGCACCAGACCGGCAAAGTCTTCTCTATTCATCCGCATACGCCTCCAATTCTGCCATCATTGAATGTGTTCTATCGTAGATTCGCTTGTATATACCAAATAAGTTCTCGTATTTTTCTGCCCTAGCTGGATCGGGATCGACCGTCTCGACACGCCTCACGAGACGGGCCGCCTCCAGGGGATCGCGTATCTCCTTCGTTGCGAGAAGGGTGAGTATCAGGTTGCCTATCGAGCCGGTGTCCTGGGTTTCGAGCGTCATGACTTTCTTTCCATAGACATCGGACTGGATTCTTCTCCAAACAGGGCTCTTGCTTCCTCCACCCATGACATTCACGCCGTCGAAACTCACACCCAGCTCTTCAATGACCTTCATGCAATCTTTTATTGAAAAGGAGACCCCTTCCATTATTGCCCGAACCATGTGGGCTTTGGAGTGTTTGATTGTGAGTCCGAAGAATACACCGCGAGCCTTTGAGTCCCAGAGAGGAGTTCTCTCTCCCATGAGGTAGGGGAGGAAGACCAGTCCCTCTGATCCGGGAGAGACCTTTTCGGCCATCGAGGAGTATTCGTCGAAGACTTCGTTGCTTCTGTCTTTGTCGAATGTGTTTCTGAACCACGTTAAGCTGGAAGCAGCGGTTTGAGTTATTCCCAGAATGTCCCAGTAGCCTTCCAGCGGATAGCTCCAGCACATAACTCTCTTTTTCGGGTCGATAACGGGCGTAGAAGTGCACGCTGCCACGACTCCGGCGGTGCCAATTATGCAGGACACTTCTCCTTCGCCGAGAAGACCGGAGCCTAATTCGGCTACGGAGTGATCCGAGCCTCCGTTGACAACCGGGGTTCCTTCCAGAAGACCGGTTTCCTTCCCCGCCCTGTCCGTTATGTGGCCCATTATTCTTGCCGAAGGCATTACGTCGGAAAGGAGATGACCGTCAAGGCCTATCAGGTCAAGGGCTTCGGGGCTCCATTTGTTGGTTCTTATGTCGAAAACGGCTGTCCCGGACGCATCGGACGGATCGGTGATTTTGTTGCCGGTCAACAGGTACTTTATGTAGTCCTTGGCGGTCATTATCGACTTCGTTTTTGCGAAGACCTGTGGCCTGTGTCTTTTCACCCAGCAAATCTGCGGCGCCGCATATGTAGTTGTAGGAAAGTTCCATGTGAGTTCGAAGAGTCTGTCTGCCCTTCCATCCCTGTTCCATTCCTCTATTATTTCGCTGCTTCTCTGATCGAGCCAGGTAATCGAAGGGCCTATGGGGTTATCTTCAGAGTCTAGATAGACGTGTGTGTGCATCTGACCGCAGATCGAAATCGCATTTACAAGTTTGGGAAGACGGACGTCATGAGACTCGAGCTCTTTTATGCAATCGATGATCCCCTTCCACCAGAGCGCAGGATCCTGCTCGGCCTGTCCCGGTTGTTCAGAAATTATCGGATACTCGGCATAAGCGGATCGCTGAATCTCCCCATTCATGGAAACAAGAGTGACCTTGACTCCCATCGTTCCCAGATCGATCGACAGAATCCCTTCCTTCATTACTGCCTCCTGATATTCCATCTGCACCTGCGACCAATACTTTACCTATCGACATTGCGAGTAAAATGGATCAACAAGGTGATTACTTCATATCATCTATACTTATAAAGCTTACCAAAAAACTCGAGCGATGTGAAATCGGATTAGAGACAAGTAAGGATAGGCTCCTGCGATTACGACTGATACGGGTCAAAAACTAGCGTCGATCGCTATCTTAAAAAGCGTTTTAGAAGCGACTTCAGTTACTGGAGCCCTGTTCATAATCGTTTTGAAAACTCGTTGTTTCTCTTGGGGAGTAACTACGGCCGATATCATACAAGAATCGAAACTATCCGAGGCTACCTGTCATTGATCGGCCATAAGTCTCGATAATCAGATGTCTTCGGGTATGGATTTGAAAGAATGAATTGATAAAATGAGTTTGATCACAAGTTATCAAGTCAATGCTTCGAGTGTTTTCCACTGTTTATGATGGGCCGGTCAACCGGTCACATAGAAGGAGGGATGCGAATGAATAAGAAAATTCTGATGCTCCTGCTCTGTGTCTTGTTTGCAGTTGCCGTCTTAGCAACCAACTACGAAATCGCGGTTGTTGTTAAGATCGGTGGAATTCCCTGGTTCAACAGAATGGAAGTCGGTGTCAAAGATGCCGCTTCAAAACTCGGGGTGAACGCTTACCAGATAGGGCCTTCAGACGCAGATCCTGCTCAGCAGGTGAAGATAGTTGAAGATCTTATCGCAAAGGGAGTCGACGCCATCTGTGTAGTTCCTAACGACGCGAAAGCGCTCGAGCCTGTCTTTGAGAAGGCCAGGGCGAACGGCATCATTATCATCACTCATGAGTCGCCCGATCAAAAGGGTGGCGACTGGGACGTTGAAACGATAGACAACGTCAAGTTCGGAGAGGCGAACTTCGAAAGACTCGCGCAGCTGATGGGTGGAGAAGGGGAGTTCGCGGTGTTTGTCGGCGGGCTCACGGTTCCGCTTCATAACTTCTGGGCAGATGTAGGTCTTGCTTACGTTGCAGAGAAGTATCCGAACATGAAGTTAGTGACTGAGAGAATCCCCTGTGGCGAAAGCGTGGAGCTCTCTTACCAGAAGACACTCGAGCTTCTCAATGCCTACCCGAACTTGAAGGGTATAGTCGGTTTCGGTTCTCTAGGCCCGATCGGTGCCTCGCAGGCTCTCAACGCAAGGAACATGAAGGGAAAGGTTAAGATTGTAGGTACGGTAATTCCGAGTCACGCAGATCCTTACCTGAAGCAGGGTTTGATGCAGTGGGGTTACCTGTGGGATCCAAAGGATGCAGGATTCGCACAGGTTTATCTCGCGAAAACACTGCTGGACGCTAAGAACGCTCTTGCGAAGGCCGGAATTCCGGCGGGTATTGTGCCGGCGGTCGTCGATGGCTTCGAGATACCCGGTCTTGGGAAGGCAACTATCGAAGGAAACATTGTCAAATTTGACGCGCAAGTCGATATAACTGCTGAGAACGCTCTTTCTTACGGGTTCTGATTTCGAGAGGGGGTCCGCCCCCTCTCTTTCCGGTGATGTAATTATGGCTGAGAAATTGTTGGAGTTGAGGAATATTTCGAAGAGATTCGGAGGCGTACTTGCCCTCGATTCAGTCGATTTCGAAATAGAGAAGGGAGAGGTCCATTGCCTGGTCGGTGAGAACGGTTCGGGAAAAAGCACTCTGATAAAGATAATCTCGGGCATTCATTCGCCCGATCCCGGCGGCGAGATATGTGTTGACGGCAGGAGAATAAGCCACCAGAAATCTTCAAATAGCGTAAGGGAAGGTATTCAGGTAATATATCAGGATCTGTCGCTCTTCCCGAATTTGACCGTGGCCGAAAATATCGCCATCTCTTCCAGAGTAGAAACTGGAAAACGCCTGATGAACTGGAAAGAGACCGAAGAAGAGGCCGTCAGAACTATGAAGAAGATCGGAGTTTCTCTCGATACTCGCAGGGAAGTCAGCCAGCTATCCATTGCAGAAAGACAAATAGTCGCTATCTGCAGGGCAATAAACGCGAACGCGCGGCTGGTGATTATGGACGAGCCGACCGCTTCTCTCAGTAAGAATGAAGTCCAGTCTCTAATTAAGGTGATCAACGAGCTTCAGAACAGAGAGATAGCCACGCTTTTCGTAAGCCACAAACTTGATGAAATAATGGCCGTGGCCCAACGAGTTACGGTTCTTCGCGACGGAAAGAAAGTCGGAGTCTTTGACGCTTCCGAGCTTACGAGGCAGAAGCTCTCATATCTCATGACGGGTAAAGAGTTCGAATACACGAAGCTTCCTCCATATTCCGGCGACGAAATCGTTCTTGAAGTGAGAAAGCTTTCCAGAACCGGCAATTACAAAGAGATCGATCTGAAGGTTCATAAGGGAGAGATAGTCTGTATTACTGGGCTGATGGGCTCGGGAAGAACCGAACTGGTGCTATCGCTCTTCGGAATGAACCCTCCCGACGAAGGAGAAATCTTCGTATGCGGGAGGAAGATCAATCCCACCGGCGCTGTGGATGCAATACGCGCGGGGATCGCGTACGTGCCCGAAGATCGACTGCAACATGGGCTTGTGATGAATCAGCCTGTGGGGAAAAACATAGTGCTTACGGTTCTCAAGAGAATTCTATCCAGAATCAGATTCATAAGCAAAGCAAAGGAAAGTATGGAAGTGAAGCGATGGATCGAAGAGCTCTCGATAAAGGTTCCGTCCGTCGATTCTCCCGTGAATACTCTTTCCGGCGGCAACCAGCAGAGAGTCGTGATCGCCAAGTGGCTTGCAATAAACCCGAAGGTTTTGATCCTCGATTCGCCGACGGTGGGAATAGATGTCGCCGCAAAAGACAGCATATATAGGATAATAAGAGAACTGGCAGCGGAAGGCATTTCAATTATCATGATAACTGATGAAGCCGAAGAAGCCATATACCATTCAAATACGACATACATAATGAGTGCGGGCAGAATAATCGGCAAATATAATTCCAGCGAGCTTACGGAGAAAGAGCTGTATGAGAAGATCAACAAGATCTAATTCAGGATTGAGAAAGATATTTGTCAAGAGCGAATTCTACCTCTTGCTTGTGATAGTCGCAGTGTCTCTGCTTTTCACCATTATGAAGCCGAGCTTTCTGACCTTCACCAATATCTACGGAATGGTGGAAAGCAATTCCTTCCTTGCAATAATGGCCGCGGGTGTACTCGTTGTGCTGATCTCCGGAGGGATTGACATTTCCTTCACCGCAATCGCCACTGTCGCACAGTATGTGATGGCTACGATTGTCATTCGTTGGGGAGGGAATATGTTCCTGGCCTTTGCGATAGGTGGCGCTGTCGGTATAGGCCTCGGTTTAGTCAACGCTCTGCTCATATACTTTCTGAGGACTCCGTCGATAATCGTGACGATTGCAACCATGAACCTGTTCTACGGTCTTCTCATATTCATTAGCGGCGGAACCTGGATCTATGGCTTTCCCATGTGGTTCATGGAGAGAAATCTTGTGAGATTTGGTGACAATCCCGGAATAACCATTCCGATTCTTGTTCTGGTGCTCTCTTTCATTCTCACATGGCTGATACTGAAGTACACCGCTTTAGGCAGAAACATCTACGCGGTGGGTGGCAACCAGGAAGCGGCACGAAGAGTAGGTATAAGCGTTCTGAAGACGCAGCTTTTCGTTTACTGTTACATGGGCTTTCTAGCGGGGGTAGCTTCTACGGTCCAGGCGAATATGATGCTCACCGTGGCTCCCAATGCGCTTATGGGAAGAGAGCTCGAAGTTCTGGCCGCGGTGGTGCTCGGAGGCGCGAGTTTGGCCGGAGGTACTGGGAGCATCCTCGGGACGATTCTGGGATTCGGTCTAATAATCATCGTTCAGAACGGGTTGACGTTGTTAGGAATCTCTTCTTACTGGCACAAGGTCTTCGTTGGGGCCATAATTGTCATCAGCGTGGGAATAACGGCTTACCAGAGGAAACTGCGCGAGAGAAAAGGGGCGATAATCAATGTCGAAGAGTGACAATAAGAGAGGAATACTCTCGAAGAATTCCGAGATTCTCTCCCTGGGAGTGATTCTTGCGGTTCTCGTCCTGCTGTTTTCACTCGCTCTCCCCGGCAAGTTCCTCAGACCCAGCAACCTTCAGTCTATGGCCTTCCAGCTTCCCGAACTGGGAGTGCTTGCCTTCGCGATGATGATAACGATGCTTACGGGCGGGATAAACCTATCCATAATAAGCTCGGCGAATCTCTCGGGAATAATCATGGCGATGATTCTGACTAGGAATGTGACTCCCAACATGGGAGGCGGTGAACTTGGCTGGATAATATTTTTGGCGATTCTCGCCGGAATGTCCATTTCGCTAGCGGTGGGTCTTGTGAACGGAATGATAATAGCGTATATAGGGATCTCTCCGATTCTTGCGACACTCGGTACGATGACGCTTCTAGAAGGAATAAGCCTCGTAATAACAAGGGGGTACGTGATTTCGGGCCTTCCCAGGAGCCTTCTGGTAATCGGCAACGGTACATTTCTGGGAGTTCCCGTCCCTCTGTTCATTCTGATAGCGGTCGCGATAGCGGTGGCGATATTGCTCAACAAGACGCGTCTGGGTCTATCCACTTACATGATTGGTTCGAACATCAAGGCGACCGGTTTCTCGGGTATAAACACGAACAAAGTGACTATTCTCGTATATATGATATCCGGTCTTCTTGCAGGTATCGCATCGCTTATAATGATGGCCAGATTCAACTCTGCAAAGGCCGGCTACGGTTCCTCTTATCTTCTGGTCACTGTGCTCGTTTCTGTCCTCGGGGGGATCAATCCGAACGGAGGCTTCGGCAAGGTTTCCGGCGTCTTTATCGGTCTCATCTTACTGCAGGTTATCTCAAGTGGATTGAACCTCCTCGGAATCAGTCAGTTCCTGACACTTGCATTGTGGGGAGCTTTGCTTCTCGGAGTCGAAGCCCTGAGACTTGCAAAGAGAAGAGTCAGATGAGCGAGATATGCTGGAGATGATTAGATGGCTTTAAAGAAGGAAGACAGAAGGCAGAACATCCTGAGCATTCTTGCCGAGAGAGAATCGGTCAACACTCAGGAACTCGCAAAACTCCTGGATGTTTCTCTGGTTACGCTCAGGAGGGACTTGAGGGATCTGCAGAAATCGGGTCTTGTGATCAACGGGTATGGAGTAGTAAGGGCGGTCAATCAGGAAACCGATCCCAGCAGCTTCTTCCTGAAAAGGCTCAGGGTAGAGAGAGAATCAAAGGAGATAATTGCCTCGAAAGCCATAGAATATGTTGAAGAAAACGATGTCCTCTTCATTGATGAAAGCACCACCTGCTATGTTTTTGCGTTGAGATTATCGAGAAAGTTCAAGAAACTGCACATAATAACCAATGGTATCAACATCCTGCTCGCCCTGTCTAAAGTACAGGGGTTTTCGGTTGAATCGAGCGGCGGAAGCCTCCAGTACGGATTCGATTCGCTTATTGGACCTAGAGCCGAAAGTCTCGTGAGCTCGATATACGCGAACAAGTTCTTCTTTTCGGCGGCCTCGTTCAGAAGCGATATAGGTACCTTCGAACTCAGCCCCTTTTCCGCCAGCATAAAGAGAAAGATGCTTCTGAACTCGAGCGAGAGAATACTTCTGATAGACAGCAGCAAATTCGGTGTTATTGCCCCCTTCAAGATGGCCGAAGTTGGAGAAATAAACAGAATCATCACTGAAGAGAAAGATTTCATACCTTCACTTCATAGTTGAAGAATCTTCTATCGGAATGGTAAATAGGGACCCCCTTTTACCAAGCAAATAAACGCGACTCTTGCACGAAGTTACCTCAGTTATCCCTTCATTTCGGGATGGCTCCTCAGATCAACAACTGACTGGATGATGAAAAGGCCGAGCATAATGACACCCCACATCAGGTCTTCCACGGCATCGCCACAAATCCGTAGTTCATCGCGCAATAGAGACCCAGGTAGGGCACTACCCACTTCAAGTTCTGCTTCATATTTTCGCGAAAATGAGTCCCCATTTTCGCGGTCTTTCCTCCTTCCCGTCATGCCGGACTCACTTGACGTCATTCTGAGCTTGACTCAGAATCTGCTCTTTCAACCGTAAGGAACGGGATCCCGTATAAGAACACTACGGGATGACAGTCCCTTCAGGTCATCCTGGCGTGCTCCCAGCCAGGATCCCGGTCTTCGCGAAAAACGGGACAGACGTCAGGAGCCCGTCAGTCCCTATTTTCGCGGTCTTTCCTCCCCTCACATCATGCCGGACTCACTT
>MPOY01000574.1 GCA_001896715.1 Methanoculleus sp. EBM-46 | reverse complement strand
GCGCTACTGCCGGCCTTGAGGTTGCTTGCCGCGCCGACCGCGGTCGATGAACCGCCGCCGCCTGACGAGGTAGACCCGGCGGGCTGCGATGCTGCCGAGACTGCGGCAAGCCCGAAGGCCGAGAGGCCCTTTGGCGATGCAGCCTCAAAGATCATGTTCCCGTCGGCGTCGGTGCCGACGAGCGTCGTCGCAAGCACTTCCTTCGTGCCGTCCTCGGCGAGCCGGATGATCCGGATCGCGTCCACGCCGCCGTGGGCGGCGACCCAGGCGGGGCTGACCGCCATCCGGATAGTGGCGCCGGCGATGTCCTGTCCGTTCTCAAGGTTCGTCCTCACGATGTTCAGCGTGTAGGCGACGTCGCCGAGGGCAAGCCCGCCGGCGCTTGCCGCGAGCTGGAAGGCGCTTCTCGCATCGGCGGAGACGTTCTGCGAGACGGTCGTCGTGAGGCCGGCTCCCTGCGGGAGGCCGGTCAGGTTCAGCGAGACGGAGGCGTTGACCGTGCCGACCGATGCGAGATCCGTGACGATCGGGTTCGTGTCGAGCCTGATGCTCGCGACTGTTCCGTTCACGGTGCCGCTCTCGTTGGTGGGAGCACCCTCGGTCTCGATGGTGAGGGTGAAGTTGTCCTCCTCAATCCGGATGGTGGTCCCGTTGACGGTTGCGTTGGTGGTGGTGGTGTTGATGCTGACCTGCGACTTGCCGTCGTCGCCCGGGGTCACGTTGCAGCCGGGGATGTCGAGGGGAGTGTCCTGGGTCTGGTCGCCTTTCGGCAGGGTCACGGTGGCGACGGCGGTGCCCGCTACGTTGGCGTACGCGGCGGTGACGGTCGTCGTGCCCGGGGCGCGGGCGGTGAAGAGGCCGGCGGTGTTCACCATGCCGACGGTCTCGTTCGAGCTCGCCCAGGTGACGGCGGCGTCATCCATCGTCCTCTCTTCGGTGTCGTAGACGGTCGCGGCGAATGCCTGCGTTGCCCCGACAGCGAGTTCCGCTGCCGGCGGGGTGACGACGATGCGGGCCGGCTGCGGCACGTACAGTTCGGTGACAGTGATGTAACCGGTCTTGACCATGGAGTTGCTGCCGGCCTCGTTTGAGACCGTCAGGTTGACGGTGTAGGTGCCGGGAGTGGTGTAGGTGTAGGTCGGGTTCTGCTCGGTCGAGGTCGCGGCGTCACCAAAGTCCCAGGCCCAGGATGTGATCGCGCCCGTGGAGGTATCGGTGAAGGCGACCGCGAGTGGGGCGTCGCCGGATGTCACGTTGGCGGTGAAGTCGGCGGTGGGCGGAGTAACGGGATCCTTAAATGCATAGATGATATTTTCCGTGGTTCCAATGTAAAGGGTTCCGTCGGATCCGATTGCCGCATGGCAATTAATCCCGCCGCCGGTGGTGTACATCCAATTCAGTGTTCCGTCCGGGTTCAATGCATAGAATTTTCTATCGTAGCTGCCGATGTAGATGGTTCCGTCAGAACCGAGTACCGGCGTACTGCGGATCATGTTTTCCGTGGTAAAATCCCATTTGAGTGTTCCGTCAGGGTTTATTGCATAGACTTTTTTATCATTATTTCCTGTGTAGATGGTGCCGTCGGATCCGATTGCAACAGAGCTGTAGATGTAGGATCCAAAGGTGTAGGTCCATTTGAGCGTTCCGTCCGGATTTATAGCGTAGAGGTTGTTGTCTGCGTTACCAATATAGATAGTTCCGTCTGTACCGATACTTGGGGAGGTACGTTGCATTTTCCCCCCGGTGGTGTAGGTCCATTTGAGCGTTCCATCCGGATTTAATGCATAGAGGTTCTTGTCCAAACTTCCGATGTAGATGGTTCCATCTGTTCCCACAGCGGGCGTGCTGTATAACTGACCTGCATTGAACGTCCATTTAGTAGTTCCCTGGGTTCCATCGTCGGATATTGCATGTAAAGTATTTTTTTGATAACCAGTGGTACCGATGTAGATGGTTCCGTCCGGAGCGATTGTTGCGGAAGATTCGGATATTGAACTATCTGTTGTGTAAGTCCATTTGAGCGTCCCGTCAGGATTGATTGCGTAGAGGTTCTTATCGGTGCTTCCTATATAGATGGTTCCGTCTTTTCCTATAGCAGGTGATCCGTATAACCTATCTCCTGCGGTAAAATTCCATTTGGGGGTTCCATCTGGGTTTAATGCGTAGAGATGTCTGTCAATGCATTCAATATATATGGTTCCGTCCGACCCGATGGCAGGCTGACCCGCTGGATCCTCTATGCTAATCGTGTAAGTCCATTTTATAGTGGCCGTCTGCGGGCCGAGGTAGGGAGACTGCCCGGTATTCTGGAGGTCGTAGCCGAACTTCGGCCAGGCGGTATCGGCAAGGCCTTTCCCGGACGGGGTTTCGCCGACCGTTATGTAATCCTGTTTTATCTTGCTGTCGGTGCCCGCCTCGTTCGTCACCGTAAGGTTCACGGAATACGTTCCCGCGGCCATGTAGGTGTGCGTTGCATTTTGAGCTGTCGAGGTGGCTCCATCGCCGAAGTCCCACTCCCAGGCAGTCGGGCTGTTGGTTGACGTGTCGTTGAAACGCACGAAGAACGGCACAGCCCCGCTGGTTGCGCTGGCGGTGAAGTCCGCGATGGGGGCTTCCGGGAGCGGCTGGCCTATGACGGCGTATCCGGACGACCCGCTGGTGCTCAGGCAGTTGGTCCAGCGGATGCCCTGGCCCTGGTTCGAGGAGACCGTGTAGGCATACGCATCGAAGGCCGCGAGCGTCGGCAGGTTCTCGAAGGAGTACTCGACCTTGATCGCCCCGTTATCGGTGACGGATTGTCCCGAGAAACTCGGCTGGCTGAGCGTATTCACGCCAAGGATGCCTGCGTTCAGGTCGATGAACAGGATCGAGAAGGTGTTCTCGGTATCCGCCATGTCCTGCCCGTCGAAAATGGGGTAGTTCGCCGCCGCGCAGGGCCTCCAGATCTGCGGTCCGTAGAGGAAGTCGTCCTTGGTGAACGTCTCGTTCAGGGCTTCGGAAACGTAGATGATGTCATCGAACGCTGGCTTGGCGTTCTCGGGCACTGGCGTCCACTGGTAGCCGCTCGCCTTGATGTTGACCCGGAAACTATCGGGTATCGTTCCGTTGACGGCGAGCATCAGAATGCCGTCGTCGTCCCAGCCGCGGCCGCCGGTGTCGGTGAGGTAGAAGACGCCCGCCTGGTCGCTGCTGAATGTGACCTGGCCTGAAGATTCCGCCGGATCGATTGTAATATGAAGAGCGTTCATGCCCTGACCGGCGTTCTGGTCTGGGCTGAAGAAGTGATAAGTGTTGTTGCCGTAATCGTTGAACCGGGCGTTCCCGTCGTTTGAGATCTGCAACAGCACGTTATTGTTCGATGGTATTACTGCGTAGATGCCGGGAGTGGTATCGATGTCGATATACTGCGGCAACTGCTCGATCGCTGCCAGCGTCACCTCTTCTTCGACCATTTCGGTCAGTGTTGGTTCGGGTGTGCCATTATCCTCCACATCGACACTCGGAGATATCTCATCGGGAATCCCGACAGTCGGTTCGGTTGTGTTCGACGCCAGGTCGGCTCCCAGCGCCACCGCCGGTACGGCGATGATCGCGAGGATCAGCAGCAGGACGGCTATCCGCCCCTGCCATGGACCGTTCTGAATACGTTTATCCCCTGTCATAATACTTCCCTTTCAAATCGAGAATTCTCGAAGAAGTTTCTGCGGAACCGGCACCCCATGTGCCTGCATCGCTATAACCGCTCTCTGAGAATGAGTAAATTTTTAATCGAGAGGTATAAGGTTGTTGCTAAATCGGGCTGTTTTAAATGAGTTTAGTTAACAAATTTGAGTTTTCACTAAAGATAATGTATCTTCTGCAGACGTGGCATACTCCTCCTGCCCACAAAGAACCGGAGAGCTAAAGGGTACGACAGGTGGTGGCGATGAAAAAATAGACGATCTGGAGTCAGGTGCGGCCTTCATCTCCGGTGCGTCTGCTCCGCCGGCGTCGGGATCAGCACCGGGCCGTATTTTGATATGGAATCTCGCGGGAAGGGGTTAGAGTTCCCCTATCTTCCCGACGAAGTAGCAGGCGATCTTTGCCGCATCCCCGATATCGACCTTCCCGTTCTGGTTAAAGTCCGCGGCCGGGTCGGCCGCCGTCTTCCCGACGACCATATAGGCCACCTTCGAGACGTCGCCGATATCGACGATGCCGTTTCCGTCGAAATCGCCTTTTACGCTTTCCGGAGGCGTGCCGTAAACATACCAACCGCTGAACTCGCCGGTATTCCCGATCAGGCGGTTTGTCCAGGTGGTGAGGTAATCGTTCACCTCATCCACGTTCTGAGAGTACCCGTAGACGTTGAAGGCCGCCATCGTCTGGAGGTTCTCGATCGTGTAATTCACCCTTATCGGATAGCCGTGGAGAACGCCGGTCTTCAAGTCGACGAACATTATCCGGAACTGGTTCGATTCGTCGCTGACATCCTGGCCCGGATAGATCGGGTACGTGGTACCTGCCGCCGGCCGCCAGGTCTGCGGACCGTAGATCAGGTCGTCCTTCGTGAACCACTCGTCGACCGTCGGATTCACGTAGGTGCGATTCTCAGGCGTGGGTACGTCGCGACAAATCGGAAGCGGCGTCCACTGGTATCCGTCGGCCCGGATGTGCAGGCGGAAGTCGGCGGGGATGGTACCGTTCACCGCAACACACAGGAAGACATTGTCAAAGTATCCCCTGCCGCCGGTGTTGGTGGCATAGAAGGTTCCGGATAGGTCGGTGGTCTCTGTCACCTCTCCGTATTCGCTGCCGGACCCGTTCGAGATATGCTGAGCGTTCTGTCCGCCGCCGGACCAGCGGATGCGGAATGAACCATCGCCGAAATCATTGAACCGGACGCCCGCATCGTTTGCGACCTTGAGGTGAACGTCGTCGACTGCGGGGATGACGCCGCCTGCCGGTGTCTCCGCACGTTGCACGCTCACGTGCGCGGTTCCCGCCACCCCATCGCTCGTGGCGCCGACCGTCGCCGTCCCGGCCTTCAGGGCCGAGAAATACCCGGTGGTATTCACCGTGCCGACCGCCTCATCGCTGCTCGTCCAGGTGAACCCGGCGTCCGGGATCTCCGTGCCTTCCCGGTCGGACAGTACGGCGGTGAACTGCAGACCGTCGCCTGCCGTCAGGGTCACATTATCCGGGGTGACGGTAACAATGCGGTTGCTTGGTTTGACGATGGGGTAGTAGTCCTTCTGGGTGCCGGACACGACATACGGTTCGTCGCCGATCCCGTCGCCGTCGGCATCGGATCCGACGTACCGGTCCCAGTAATTTCCGACGTAACCGGTTCGGGTGACGTTCTCGAAGACGTAGGTGACCGGCTCCGTCGAGTTCCAGGTGGCGCTCGCACTGGATATTGCAATATCTCCGGTATTATTCTGAATCCTGTTGAGGTAGAAGACATTACCGTAGGTGCTCTGCAGTAGAATGCCGCCATAGATAGACTGATATTGGATGGTGTTTCCGATGATAGTGCTGCCATATGGACTGTTCAGCATGTACAGCCCATATTTTCCATTTGTCATTGTGTTGTTAGTGATTTCAGTACCTACCGAACTACCGCTGAGATAGATCGCATAGTCGCATTCGGTCAGGATATTGTTGATGATTTTGGTCTTTTCTGGATTACCTGTGAGGTAAATCGCGTAGTCGCAATTGATCAGGGTATTGCCGAGGATTGTCACATGGTACGAATTACGATCGCTTGCACCATAGACAATAATCCCTTCCTCGGAGGACGAGATCGTATTTCCTGATAGCAGATCCGAATCGGCCCCTCTAATGACGAAACAGGTGTCGTAGAACGAATAGAATGTATTGTTAGTGATCCGATTTTCACGGGTGTCCTCCAGAATGATGCCGAATTTCGATTTCGTGACAATATTATTTTCGAGAAGGCATCCGACGGCTCCTGTGAGTGTTATCACGGAAGATGCTCCGTTGATCCCCTTAATCGTCAGCCCCTCAATGGTCGACTCGTTGGCCGAAAGGGAGAACACGGGTAGGTCCTTGTTGGCAGAAGTGATGATTGTCTCTGCCGGGCCGCTCTCCGAACGAATCGTCAGCGAGCTGTTCACAACGACGTTTTCCTTGTAACTTCCCTTCCGGACGATGATCGTATCGGATGGTCCTGCAACGGCTACGGCGGCACCGATGGTCGTGTAGTCCCCTCCACCGGAGGCGTCGACGATCCAGGTGTGCGGCTCCGTCGTTGCCGCAGAAATCAGTTCAGGTAACAGGGAGGTGACAGTCACGTCCGCGGTCCCGAGCACCATACTGTCTGGGGTGCCGGCACTGATTACCGCAGACCCGGGTGCAAGCGCCGTGAAATACCCGGTCTCGTTCACTGTTCCGACGGATTCGTTGCTGCATGCCCAGGAAAATACCATCCCTGAAATCGCAGAACCCGATACATCGTACGCCGTGGCAATACATCGTTGCATGCTGCCCGGAGTCGCTTCAGCCGTTGCCGGCGTCACATCGATTTGGGAGACCTCTGGCATCCCGGCTGATCCGGTTGCGTTTGACGGCAGGTCGGTACCCAATGCCGCCGCCGGCACGGTGCCGAGCACGAGGATCAACAGCATGGCGATCACCCATTCCTGCAATCTTCCGGTTCGACTACAACTATCTTCCATGTCAGACCAATCCTTTCATTCAGTAGGTGTAGGAGGAAATCTACACAAAACCGGGGATCGGGTCGCCTTTATTTGCGTAGAATCTCTCAATCCAATGTGTTACGATTTAATAACGCATTATAAGAAGATACTGAATTTACGTGGGGTTAATGAGGGTCAATTAACGTGATCTCTCTCCTTTCTCAAGGAGAACCTTTCCTGTCCTGCAGCACCGCCGTATCGTCCTGAAATATGATGGAAAAAATCGTGCGACGGGACATATCGGCAGGATCGGGCTGATCGGGGAATCCCTCCAGAGTAGATTCTTGACCATCCCTACTTCACAGGGCATACACGGTGAAACAAGAGTCCCTTCCGGAGCTCGAAAAAAAAGGGAGGGTGGTTGTTGTGTTCAGGTGCTGATCGCCCAACCGCTGCTCCCGGCTCCGATGATTTTGTTCGTCCAGGAAATTCCCTGCCCCTGAGCTGACTGATTGTTCCATGCGTAGGTATCGAAGTAAGCAGCGCCCTCATACCCCGTAAGGTCATACTCGACCATGACCGTCCCGCTGTTCTCAAGGTTGGTCTGGTTGACCGATCCCGCGTACAGGTCGATGAGCATGATCTTGAACTGCTCGTTAGCGCCTTGACCGTAATATATCGGATAGTCATCCAGGGGCGCAGGTCTCCACGACGATGTGCCGGGGAGGAAATCGGTGTTCTCGAACGTTTCGCTAAGTGTCGATAGATTGTAATAACTTCCGTTAAGCACTGGCTTGTTTCCGCTTCCTGTAGGCACCCACTGATAACCAGAGACGCTCAACGTTAGTTCGAGGTTAGAGTGTTCGGTCGAGTTCGGCACGGCAAACAGCAGTATCACATCGTCATGGTACTGGGTATCCGTGCTGGTGTCGGAGATGTAGAGTGTGCCCGATGCCGGCCGGTTGGTGTATACGGCGCCGTCAAGACTCGATGGGCTGTCGGTGATGTGTATCGCGTTCAGTCCGCCGGTAGGCTTCGAGAAGTTGAAGTAGTACGTGTTGTTCCCGAATATGTCGAATCTCGCTCCGTCATAGTTCGCCACGGCGGCATATGTCTGGTTGTTGTCCGTGAAGACATCGTCGGCCGCGGAAACCGGCACGATGCAGACGGCAAGCATCAGCAGGATCGCCGATGCCGTCATCGCACCGAGTCTCATTGTTTTTCCATTGTTTTGCATGTCAATCATCTCTTTCCCTTGAGTGTAGCCGCGCCGCATGACGGCCGGGCTACTGCCGACAGAAGCCGGACGAAAAAGGTGACTAACGATCATGAGCAAACGGCCGCTGTCAACACCCCGCATTAAGGTCATCATATTATAAATACTTTTCTTATATCGATTTATGCCGAATATTCATGTGATCAGGCCGATAAGATGAAATAATGTGGAGTAATTGGGAAAATATCGGAGACAATCTATATCTCTAAAGGCAATTATTTATACTATACAACGATCCGCTGGATGAGAGATCGCGCATACGCTGCGATGTACCGGCACGTGGCGGATGCTTGCGATACGGCTCCGCCTTTCCTGCCTGCGGGGATTTTCGTAGTGTGCAGAATGATATTGTCGAAGGGGCATCGCAAGCCCGGGTCAGGGCACCGGACGGCCTCGCGTTTTCAGCGCCGGATCGGGTGTCATCGCGCCATCAGGTACTTGCCGATAAATACGCCCGTCACCGTAGGAAAACCCTATGATATCCTCGAAACCGGTAGATCACTATGGAGTGGAGTTTTTCTGTGGTACGGCCGCAGGAACCCTCCCGTATTCGAAACCGGTTTCGTTAATCTGCCCTGATTAACCCATCCCCAACTAACAACCGTCAAATAGCATCTCCCCCAACCTCTCTTCCAGGAATCAGCATGGCAGGCACGGATACGGAGATTGCAGCCCTCAACCGCCGGGCACGGGAGCACGCGGCCGCGCTCGACGCGGTTCGCTCCGGCATGGAGACGGTGATCATCGGACAGCAGGCGGTTATCGACCAGGTGCTCGCGGTGGTGCTTGCCGGCGGCCACGCCCTCCTCGAAGGGGTGCCGGGGATAGCAAAGACGCTCACGATCAGCACCCTCGCGCACTGCCTCGACTGCACCTTCGCCCGGATCCAGTTCACCCCCGACCTCCTCCCCGCCGACATCACCGGGACCCGGATCTACGACCGGAACACGGCCGCCTTCCGGACGATCCAGGGGCCGGTCTTCCACCAGATCATACTTGCCGACGAGATCAACCGCGCACCGCCGAAGGTGCAGTCCGCCCTCCTCGAGGCGATGCAGGAGGGGCAGGTCACCATCCAGGGCGAGACCTACGCGCTGCCGCGCCCGTTCTTCGTCCTCGCCACCCAGAACCCGATCGAGTCCGAGGGCACCTACCCGCTCCCCGAGGCGCAGCTCGACCGCTTCATGCTCAAGATCCGGATGGACTACCCGACACTCGACGAAGAGGTCGCCATACTCGACCGGTTCACGGCGGACCAGCCCGAATCCCCGGCGCCGGTCCTCGATGCCGCCGGTCTTGTCGCCCTCCGGTCGTTCGTGCGGTCGGTCTACGCCGACCCGGGCGTCAAACGCTACGCCGCGCAACTGGTCGACGCCACCCGGCACCCGGCGGCATACGGCCTCGACCTCGGCCCCATGATCGCCTTCGGGGCATCCCCGCGTGCGTCGCTCGCCCTCCTCCTCTGCGGCAAGGCGCACGCGGTGCTCGCCGGCCGGGGCTACGTCGTCCCCGACGACATCCGGGCCCTCGCCCCCGCCGTCCTCAGGCACCGGGTTCTCCTCACCTTCGAGGCGGAGGCGGACGATCTCACCCCCGAAAAGATCGTTCGGAGGGTCCTCGCGACCGTGGAGGTGCCCTGACGGTGAGCGACGCTACGGAGCGGGCGGATCTCATCAGGCAGATCCGGCGGATAGAACTCAAGACCGCCACACTGGCCGACGGCTCCTGCCTCGGCCAGAGGCGCTCCCCCTTCCGGGGGAGCGGTATGGCGCTTGCAAACCTCCGCGAGTACCTCCCCGGCGACGACGCCCGGGCGATCGACTGGAAAGCCTCGGCACGGATGGACCGGCTCGTCGTCAGGGAGTTCGAGGAGGAGCGGAGCCAGACCTACTACCTCGTCCTCGACCGGTCGGGGTCCGCGACGTTCGGGTCCGAAACGAGCAAAGACCGCCGGACACTCGAGGTGGCCGCGAGCCTCATATTTGCCGCTCACCGGCAGAACGGGCGGGTGGGCCTCTGCATCGTCACCGACCACGTCGAGGTCTTCCTGCCGGCCCGGCCGGGGAAGAGCCAGGTCATCCGGCTCGTGCAGGCCCTCGTCTCCCACCGGCCGGAGGGAAGCGGCACCGACCTCGCCGCCGCGTTCCGTCTCCTCTGCACGAGGGTCCGGCGCAAATCCTCGGTCATCGTCATATCCGACTTCGACGACCCCGGGTTCGCCCGCGACCTCTCGCTCCTGCGCCGGCGGCACGAGGCGACTGCCGTCAGGGTGACGGACCCCGCGGAAGACGCCCTCCCGGACGTGGGGCAGGTCTTCCTCGAAGACCCCGAGACCGGCGAACAGGTGCTCGTGGACACGTCGGACCCCGCCTTCCGGAAGGCCTACGCTGACGCCGTGGCCGCCGCCGACCGGCGCACCGGGGGCGACCTGCGCTCGTGCCGGGTTCCCGAGGTCCGGGTCTCCACGGACGAGCCCTACGACCGGCCCCTGCGCCGTTTTTACGCGCACACGCGCTACCGGGGCGGTTAGATGGCCGGATTTGCAGAACCGCTCTGGCTCGTCGGCCTTGCCGGCATCCCGGTCCTCTGCCTCCTCTACCGGCGCGCCGTCCGGGAGCGGTCGTATGCCGCGCTCACCTTCTCCCGCGTCGCCGTCGCCGCACAGGTCCGGAGCCCCGGCCGGCTCCCGCGCCCGCACGCCCTCTTCGCCCTTGCCCTCCTCGCGCTCGCCCTCATCCTGGTCGGCCTTGCCGACCCGCACGTCCCGATCGAGGGGATGGACGAGGGCGTCAGCGTGGTCCTGGTGCTGGACACATCCGGGAGCATGCAGGCGACCGACTACCGCCCCACCCGCCTCGAGGCGGCAAAGGCCGCCGCGGAGACCCTGCTCTCCCGGCTCAGCAGGGACGACTACGCGGGGGTCGTCATATTCGAGTCGGGCGCGACGAGCGCCGCCTACCTCTCCCCCGACCGCGACCGGGTGATCGAGCGGCTCCGCGGCATCCGGGGGCGGGACGGCCAGACGGCCCTCGGCGACGGGCTTGCCCTCGGCGTCGACATGGCCGACGCCATACCGAACCGGCACCGGGTGGTGATCCTCCTCTCCGACGGCGCCGGCAACGCCGGCGTATTCTCCGCGGAGGAGGCTGCCGGCTACGCCCGCGAGCGGAACGTCCCGGTCTACACCGTGGGCATCGGCTCGGCAAACCCGCCGGCGGGCACCCAGGAGTACGCCGCGCTCGACGAAGAGACCCTCCGGGCGATCGCCCGGACGACCGGGGGAAGGTACTACGCGGCGGTCGACGAGGGGACGCTTGCCGCGGTCTATGCCGGTCTGACCGACGAGATCCCGCGCGAGCCAAAAGAGACGAGCATCCGCGATCTCTTCTTTGCCGGGGCGCTCGGGGTCCTCCTCCTTGAGGTCTACCTCCGCTACGGTCGGGGGAGGATCCTCCCGTGAGGCGCCTTCTCCTCCTCCCCCTTCTCATCGCCGCCGTCTGCGTGGCCTCCGTCGCGGCCGCCGGCATCACCCTCTCGACCGGGCAGTCCGACTACGCCGTGCTGGTCGGGGAAGAGGCCGCGTTTCCCATCGCCGTCGAGAACACGTTCGGAGCCGACGTCACCGGAGTGCTCGCCCGGAACGTGCGGTTCGTGCCGGAGGGCGGTGAGGCGGCCACCCACTCCCAGTCCCGGGCGATCACCCTCTTTTCGGATACCCGGGAGATAACCGTCAGCGCCGGGCCCACGGTAATGCCCGGCACGTTCTTCTTCGATATCGCGTTTGAGTACGGGAACGCCCCGCGCACCCGCGTCGTCCTCCCCGAGATCCGGGTCCACGTCGCCGGTTCGGCCGCAGAAGAAGAGGGGGAGCAGGGCCCGCAGGTGAGTTCCGCCTCGACGGAGGCGGGGTCCGGGGGGGCGCAGGGAGGGACTTCGTCCACGCGGCAGCCCGGGCAGATCATGCAGGACACGGGTTCGCTCCGGGAGCAGGCGGCACGGGAGCAGGACCGCATGCAGGCGCTGCGGTCAGGTCTGCTTGCCGGGCTCGATGACGACCCGCCTGTCCGGGAGATCCACGCCGTCCTCACGTCGCGCGGGTATACCCGGGTGGCGGCGACGATCAACCCGGTGGATGAGGCCACGGGATCGTTCTCGTTTGAGTATCGCAACGGCGCCGGGGATACGGTGCGCGCGGAGGGCGCGGTGGTGAACGGTTCTGCGGCCTACGCGGCGTATGCCACCGAAAAGTCGCTCGTGGTGCCGGATGCGGTCACGGCAAACGAGACCTACAAACGGTATGCCGGGGAACTTGCCGACGCCGGTTTCTTCCCGGCGACGTCATCGATGAACGCGACGGCGAGCGCCTCCTCTGTCGGCGTAGGGTTCATCGACGGCCAGAACCGGACGGCGAGGATCGTCGCCACGCTCTCCGGGGGGGAGGTGCGGTCGGTGGACATCGAAGAACCGTCGGACCTCCTCCCCCTTGCCGGCGCAGGCGCGCTCTGCATCATCCTCCTGATCGCCTACCTCGTCCGGCGGGGAGCACCGAAGGCGCCGGAGCCGCCGGTCACCCCCATCCCCGCCGACTCCCGCGGCGAGGCCCTCCGCCTCCTTGCGGCGGCACGGGAGGAGTTTGACCG
>MPOY01000349.1 GCA_001896715.1 Methanoculleus sp. EBM-46 | reverse complement strand
TCTCGGTGCTCATGGACCGGATGCCGCAGAGGCTCATCCTGATCTCGTTTAACCCGGAGAGCGTCGCGATGGTAAAAAGGCTCCTCCCCGGCGTGCGGGCGGGCCTCATATCCACTGCGGAGGTCGACGATCCCGTCGGGCTTGCCCGCCGGGTGCAGGCGGACCTTATCCTCCCGCGATGGGACCGCCTCTCGCGCGAGGTGGTGGAACGGGCGCACGGGGCCGGGTTATCTGTCATACCGGGAACGCTGAATAGGGAGGACGACCTCGATGAGGCCGTCCGGCTCGGCGTCGACGGTTTTGCGACCGACGATCCTTGCGCCGCACGCCGCTACCTGGAGGAGAGGAGAGGGTGATCCGCCGGCCGATCAGTCGCACGGGAACGCGAGCGTGGCTGCGATAGCGTTCTCGGCCCGGCTGGTGTCTTTCCGGGCAAAGAGCACGACGATAGGAAGATCCGATATGACTACAGCGGCAAAATCGGTATCCAGCGGTATGGGTTCGGGGTCGATCAGGTCGTTGAAGCGGATATGCCGGGTCCGCCGGGCCGGCACCGTGAGGCGATAAGGGCCGACAGGCTCGCGGTCTTCGTAGTAGACCCTGATCTCGACCGCCGCATCCCGGTCCCCGGTGTTGAGCAGGCAGACCGTGTCGCTGCTGGTCTCCTCCGGCTCCGGGCCGGTCGTCCGGAGGGGGATATGTCCGCCGGGTATCGCCCAGACCGTCCTCCCTGCCGGCCTCATGCCTTCTCCTCCCCGAGCAGCCTCTCCAGGTAGGGGTTGAGGAAGAGGCCGTCCGGGTCCATGCGGCGGCGGGCGGCAATAAACCGGTCCCACCGGGGATAGAGCGGCATGAGGTCGTCGGCCGCCATCGTGTGTTTCTTCGCCCAGTGCGGCCGCCCCCCGTACTCCTGGAATATCGGCTCGATATCGTTGAAGAAGCCCCAGAAAGGCAGCGTCGCGTTCTGGTGGAGCGATATCGTGGCGGTCGCGCGGCCGTGTGCAATGCTCAGGTAGGCGTCGTCCGGCGCGACCGTCCGGTAGAGGACCCTCCAGGCCACGTGTTTTCTGTGGCGTTCCCGTATGCGCCGGCGGACCGCCTCGAAGCATTCGGGCCCAACCTCCGCCGGGACGGCATACTCCATCTCGTCGAACCGGAGGGTGCGGACCTTTGCGATGACCTCGCTGCTCCACCCGGTCCTGTCCTCGACGAGGCGGGCATAGGGGATGCTCTCCGGCGCATCTCCGGGAGGATCCATCGTCCTGAGTTTCACCCGGTCGCTCCTGGGGTACCAGTAGAAGTCGAAGTTCCGGTGCCTCTCGGCGAGGTCGCCGATGTGGGCGAAGCAGCGGTCGGCGGTGGTGCACCACTCCCGGCGGTGGAGCCGGTATGCCGGGAGCAGGCGGAGCGTCAGGGCCGTGTAGATGCCGAGCGCTCCGAGCGAGACCTGTGCCGCCCGGGTGAGGTCCGGGTCCTTCTCAAGAGAGAACTCCACCTTCTCGCCCGATGCCGTGATCATCCGCCCGCCGGCGACCATGGCGGAGAGGGCCGGCAGGTGCTTTCCGCTGCCGTGCGTCCCCGTCGCCAGGGCGCCCGCGACGCTCTGGACGTCGACGTCGCCGAGGTTATGCATGGCAAGCTTGAGGGCGAGGAGGAGGTTCCCGGCCTCTCCGAGCGTCGTGCCGGCTAAAAGGGTTGCCTCGCGCTTTGCAGGATCATACGACTCGATGCCCCTGAAGGCATCGAGCGAGATGAGTACATCCCGGGTCGCGAGGAGGAGCGACGATGAGTGGCCGGTCCCGGCGGGGCGGAGCGTCTTCTTCGCTCCTGCCGCCCGGCGTACGATGTCGCGGATCGCGCTCTCGCTCTCCGGCCGTTCTACCCGTTCCGGTGAAAAACGGAGGTTCCCCGACCAGTTCTCCCACATGCGTGCCGTCCCCGGGGTCAGACGAGCGTCCCGGGCAGGTGCTTGAGGAGCCACGCCTTCACCTCGACGGCGAGGCTCTCCGCCGCCTCGTCGAGGGCGTGGCCCGCCCCCTCGTAGATGACCAGCCGTTTGGGCTCGTGGGTGCGCCGGTAGACCTCCTCCGACGACCGGGGAGATATGACCGTGTCGGCATCCCCGTGGATCAGGAGGACCGCCGCCCGGCCCGCAAGGCGGGCGACCGGTCCGGTCCCGGCGTCCTGGGTCGAGAGGGCGACGACGACCCGGACCAGGGGGTCGCCTGCCGCCGCCTGGATCACCACCGCTCCCCCGAGGGAGTGCCCGACGAGCCCGATGGCCCTGATGCCCCGGCTCTCCAGGTAGCGCATACCGATGGTGGTATCGACGACCGACTCCACGAGGTTGGTCGGGTGCCGGTACTGCACCCGGAGTGCGCCGATCCTGTCGTTCTGGAGGCCTTCTGCCAGGCGCGGGTAGAGCCCCCGCCCCGGGGTGTCAAACCCGCCGCCGACACCACCCACCATGACGACGCCGGCGCGTGCCCCCTCCGCCTCGTAGTAGCGGCAGGTGGTCGTCCCCCGGTCGGTCTCGATCTCCACGACATCGTAGGCCTCGCCGGCCTGGGGGATCCTCCTTACATCCGTGGGGCGAACCTCAATCCGCGTAGCATCCACATCAATCGTAGCCGTCCCGAGCATGGAGGAGAGTGGATACGGTGCTATTTGTCCTTTGTGGCTGCTGCTCCCATGCGGTCTAACTGTTGCAGATCCCGGGCGGGGTTTTGTATGGGCAAGCCCCGGGCGGGGATGGCGGGAAGAAATCCGGGTTCCCGCCGGCGGAGAGACAGGCAGGGTCGGCGCGATGTGCGGGGTCCTGAGGGCGTGAGAGACAAGGGGGAGGGCTCCGCCTCCTCCCCGCAGGCCGCCTCCCCCAATGGCGGTGTCCTCCACGGTCCAGTGCACGGGGAGACCCCGGAGAAGAGCCGGGCACGGCTGCTCACTTGATATACGCCCGGGCACGGACCCCGCCCCCGGGAGGAGGCGGGGGAGGAGCGCCGAAGGCGCGGGTGGGGTGGGGGGTGCCGGCGAGGTATCCGGGTATCCCTGCGGAGGCGCGGGCGGGGGGTTGCCGGCGAGGTATACGAGTCCCCTGCCAAAGGCTGGGGTGGGATCGACGGGAAGCAGGATGGTTGGAGCGTGAGAAACAGGGGAGGGGGAACGAGTTCCCCCTCCCCGTCAGCCCCACCCCCAATGGCGATATCCCCACGGTCCAGTGCACGGGGAGATCCCGGAGAAGAGCCGGGCACGGCTGCTCCCCTGATATACGCCCGGGAACGGACCCCGCCCCGCCGGGGCGGGGGAGGAGCGCCGCAGGCGCGGGCGGGGTGCGGGATGCCGGCGAGGTATATGGGTATCCCTGCGGAGGCGCAGGCGGGGTGGGGGAGCCGAGGGGGGATGAGGAGCCGCCTACGGAGGTGTATGCGGAGCAACCGGAGCTGAACGCATGGATATCCCCTTACGGAGCCCGGGGCGGGATAGGAGTTGCCGGAGCAGAACGCATGATTAACCCGCCTGCGAAAGTTCTCGCGCGCCGGAGAACGGGGCTGTGCCGCACGCCGCCGGTAGGGATCTATCTCAACCCTGTGCAGAAAGTACATTACTATTGGTTACAAATTATATCCTGTAATGGATAAAATAAGACACAAACTCTTTCAGCAGGTTAGCGGCTCATCTCCGGTATCCGTAGCAAACGGGTCCTCTGCACACCCTGATACCGGGGAGTCCGACGCCGACCTCCTTGACGCCTACTCCCGGGCCGTCGTACGGGTCGTCGAGACCGTGGGGCCCGCAGTCGTGAGCGTGGTCGTGGGGAAGAACCCCCGGGACCGGAGAGGCGAGCAGATCGGGGCCGGTTCCGGCGTGATCGTGACACCGGACGGCTACATCATGACCAACAACCACGTGGTGCAGGGCGCGGGCAGGATCGAGGTCCGTACGGCGGATGGGACCGCTCTCCCCGCACGCCTGGCCGGGGCCGATCCGGCGACCGATCTCGCCGTCCTCCGTGCCGATGCCGGGGATCTCCCCTCTGCAGCGTTCGGCGACTCCGGGGCGCTCTCGGTCGGCCAGCTTGCGATAGCCATCGGCAACCCGCTCGGATTCGACTCGACCGTCTCGACGGGGGTCCTGAGCGCTCTTGGCCGGGCGCTCCGGAGCCGGGACGGTCGCCTGATCGAGAACGTCATCCAGCACACCGCGCCCCTGAACCCCGGCAACTCCGGCGGCCCGCTGGTGGACTCGCGCGGCCGGGTGATCGGGATCAACACCGCCATCATCCCCATGGCCCAGAGCATCTGCTTCTCGATCCCTGCAAACACCGCCGCCTGGGTCCTCCCGCAGCTCGTCGCCGACGGCCGGGTACGGCGCGGCTACCTGGGCATTGCCGGCCAGTCACGACCGCTGGAGCGGTCGCTCGTCCTCGCTCTCGGGCTTACCGGGGGCCATGCGGTCGAGGTCGTCTCGGTCTCGCGGGAGAGCCCCGCCGGCAGGGCAGGGCTCCGGCCGGGCGACCTGATCATAGCGATCAACGAGACCGACGTGGGGTGCGTGGACGACCTGCACCGGTTCCTCGCCACCTGGCCCATCGCGGAACCGGCAACCCTGACGCTCATCCGGGGACGGCAGCGGATCCGGCTCCCGATCATACCGATCGAGGCCGTCGCGTGCCCCGCCGTCGGGTGAGGTCACGGTATCCACGTAATCTGCGGCTCGCGCCGTCCCGGTTTCGGCTGCAGGGGGGCAGGGTAGCCGAATATCAGGGGCGCCACGATCCGGTGGTCGTCCGGGACCTTCAACGCCCTGAGGAGATCGGGGTTCTGCTGGATGAGGGCCGCGGAGCCGACCCAGCAACTGCCGATGCCAATCGCCCAGGCGGCGAGCATCATGTTCTCCGCGCAGAGCGCGCAGTCGATGGCGCTCGATACGACCTCACGGGCGCCGAGGACCAGGACCAGGGCCGGGGCGTTGTAGAAGATGCTGTACTCCGGATCTTTGAGCGCCATAAGGAAGTTCTCCACCCCGGGCCGGGGCTCCCCCCCGATCTTCTCTGCAAGGATGGGTTTGCAGTAGTCGGATGCCCGCCGCATCAGGCTCCTATCCTTCACGACCACGAACCGCCAGGGCTGAAGCCCGAGAGCGTTCGGGGCCTGGACGCCCGCAGCGATGATCGCCCGGAGGGCCTCGTCCGGGAGATCGCGGTCGACATAATCCCTGACGCTCCGGCGCTCCCGGATCACGGAGAAGATCCCGATCGCCTCTGTATCCGTCACCATACGTCCTCCGAAGGAAGGCCATCGTATATATGCCTTGAGGGGCCGACCTCTATCAGGAGAGGATGAAGAAACCCTCGAACTTCCCGGTATACTCCTCTTTGATGATCGCCACGTCGTCGACCCGGGCCACGGCCGGACCCCTGCGGCAGAACCCGACCATCCGCCGCACGGACTCCTCCTCGCCCTCAAAGACCGCCTCCACACGGCCGTCGGGGAGGTTCCTGACCCACCCGGTGACGCCTGCATCCCGGGCCTCGTCCTCCACGGCCCACCGGAATCCGACACCCTGTACCCGCCCGGCGACCAGTACGCGCGTCCGCACTTGCATATACCAGGGGTCGGCGGCGATAAGACTTATCCCTGCCGGGCACGCCGGGGTTTTTCCGGAACCCCCACCCCCTTCGAGGTGGTAAAACCGGCCGGAATATTCCCTCGAAGATGAGTATGCAGGTAATGCCGGCCGAACATCAGATCGTAACTCATTTTAGTTCTTCGAGATCCAACACCTAAGGCAGCTATACTCCAGCGCTGGTGGGAAACAATGGACTCAGATCTGAACCGGGCACCCGGCGGCCTGCCGGTGCCCGGCGCACTCGAAGACGGTCTTCTCGTGGTGGATGGCGACCGGAAGATCCTCTGGTGCAACCCGGCCCTTGCGCGGATGCTCGGCCTCCCGCCGGGAGAGGTACCCGGGACGGATCTCCTCTCCCTCCTCGAGGAGCACCTCCTGCCGGCCATCGAGGATGAGGCCTCCGCGCGGTCGATCCGGCAGACACTCCTCGACGGCGCGGATCTCCCCGATCTTTGCTGCCGCACCCGGTCGCCCGCCGGCACCCGGCGCTGGCTCTCGATTGCGGGGTCACGGATCCCCGGCGGGCAGCATCTCATCAGGATCCGGGACGCCGCCAGGGATATAGATGCGCATCATTTCAGGACCGCGCTCAAGCAATCACCGGTGGTCGTCTTTGCGCAGGACCTGGATCTGCGCTATATCTGGTCCTGCAACCAGCAGCTCGGGCCCACGGACGAGTCCATCATAGGAGCCCGGGACGAGGAGATCTTTCCTGACGGTGGGGCGCACTTTACCGCGATCAAGCGCTGGATTCTCGAGACGGGAGAAGGGATGCGGACGTCGATGACGCTCAACGTCGACGGCGACCACCATGTCCGTGACCTGACACTCAAACCCCTCCGTGATGCCGAAGGCCGGATCGCCGGCATCACCGGGACGGCCTTCGACGTAACCGAGAGAGATCGGGCGGAGAAGGCGCTCCAGAAGAGGATGAGCGAGCTCCAGTGCCTGTATGCCATCACGCACCTCGTCGAGGTGCCGGGGATAACGCCTGATGGGCTCCTGCAGGCGGTTGCCGATACCCTCCCTTCAGGCTGGCAGTACCCGGACGATGCCGCGGTGCGGATCCAGATCGATGACCGGGAATATCGCCGGGGTGAACCGAAAGAGACGCCCTGGCGACAGGCAAGCCCGATCATCGTCTGCGGCGAACGGCGCGGCGAAGTTGAGATCTGGTATACCAGCGAGAAACCGGAGGCTGTCGAGGGGCCGTTTCTCACAGAGGAGCGGATGCTGCTCGATGCCGTTGCGGAGCGGCTCGGCCGGATCATCGAGCGGCTCCAGATAGAGGCGGCGCTCCGGGAGAGCGAGGCAAAGTTCCGGGGGATCGCCCAGCGGAGTTTCGACCTCATCGCCACGTCCTACCTCGACGGGGGGTTAAATTACATATCGCCGGCGATGGAGCGCATACTCGGCTACTCGCCCGCGGAGATGAAAGGGACCGACTGGGAAGACTACATCCTCCCGGTAAGCCTCCCGGTATGGGAAGAGGGGCGCCAGCGAATGCTCCAGAACAGGCAGGTCGAGGGGCTCCAGATCGAGGTCAGGCAAAAGAACGGGGAAACTGCCGTGCTGGAACTGAACGGGTCGCCGATCGTCGAAAAAGGGATGATCGTGGGGTTCCAGGCCGTAGGAAGGGATATATCCGAGCGGGTTCTGTATGAACGGCTCCGTGAGCAGACCCTCGACCTGAATGCACGAAACATAGCGCAGTTTGCCATCCTTGCCGACCACGTCCGCCACCCGCTCCAGGTGGTGCTGGGGCTTGCGGATCTGCTTGACGATGAGAAGACCGCAGAGATTCTCCGTGAACAGGTCAGGAGGATCAATGCACGGATCAGCGAGCTCGACCGCGAGTGGGTGGAGTCGCGGAAGATCCGGGAGTTCCTGAAGCGCTACGAACTCTAAAACCTCTCTTTTCGCGGCACGGCTCCCCGGATCGCGGCGAGCGCCTCCGGCAGGAGCGTGCCCTTCTTACCGATGATGTCGGCCGAGCGTATGGCGGACGGGTGTGCGGCAAGAGCGTAGCTCTCGGTGAAGAGGCCGAGCCCGCCCCGGGCAAAGTCGTCGAGCGAGAGCGGGACCGAGGGTCCGTCGAAGGAGGGCCTGCTTGAGACCGGGCAGACGATCAGGCACCCGTTCTCTCCTGCCGCGATGACCACCACCGGCCGGACCTTCTCTTCGCCTCCTCCCCCGATGCGCACGGCGGCCAGGAGAACGTCGCCGCTGACGTACCGCCCCATGGACAGAGAGGTTGGCGCCCAGGGTCGATAAGAGGATTGGTCCGTGCCCCTCCCGTGTCAGGAAGAACCGCGCCTCATGAAGATCCTTCCCCGGCAACTGCCGGATCACGACTCATTGGACCCTGTATTCCCGGCCGGCGTGAGGATGACCCGGAGTACGCCCCTCCTCTCGTCGACGGCGGTATGCTCTATCCTCACCGGGGTCTTCTTCCCGAGCGCCACTATGGCGGCGATGAGGCTGCAGACCGGGCAGGCGACCATGGTGCAGCATTTTGGTGATGCTGCCCGTATAGCCCGGCAGCCGGGTATGAGCCGGTAGCCGTGAAGGGTGACGACGATGTTCTCGCCGTCTCTCTTCGCCTCCGTCTTTTCGGCAACCTCGATGAGGTCGTCGCAGACCTCGGCGATGCAGGCAAGGAGGGCCTCGTCCTCCTCCGGCACCTCGAGAGCGTGCTTCTCGCGGAGACGGGCGAGGAGCGGGGCGCATGCCGGAACGAGCCGGACGGCGCAGATACTGCCGGTGATGAAGGAGTAGTCGCCATTGGGTTTCTCCGGGAGGGTGCCTGCGACCGGGATCACCTCGATGACGGTCCCGTCCTCCGGGACGAACCGGGCATCGCCCTGGACGCCGAGGTCCGCGCAGAGTGTGGCGGTCCCGATCGTCCCCTGGACGGGGAGGAGGGCGGCGACATCCGGATCGAGGGGCTCGCCCTTGTGGAGGGCGAGGAGGAAGATGCCGGCGATGAAGCAGCCGGTGCCCGCGAGGACGACCGTTGCGGTGGTGATGTCTCCTCTGCCGGTCACGGCCGCGACGGCGAGGAGGAGGACCGTAGCGAGGATGAGGGAGAACGCTCCCCGGTAGGGGTTGCTCCGCGTCACGCCTCACCTCGTGCCCACCGGGCGAGCCGGTAGTCCCGGAGGGTGAGGGCAAGAAAACCGCCGCCGAGAGCGGCCGTGAGGCCGAGGAGGGGGAGGAGGATCCGGCCGCTTGCCAGGAGGACCGCGGCAAAGAGGACGATCGCCCCGGCGTAAGCAGGATAGCCCCGTCGATCGCCGAGGAACGCGGCGAGGACGATCGTCTGGAGGATGAGAGCCGCGAAGAGATCCCCGACGGCGACGACCAGGATCTCGGCCGCGCAAAGGAGGAGGAACTTTCGATCGACCGCCATCAGAGCACCTCCACGGCATCGACGCCGGGGAGGGTCCCGGCACCGGCGGGGGCCCGGAGGGTGACCCGCATCCCCCGGACCTTTGCCTCGTGGATCAACTGGAGGAGATGGCTTTTATCGCCCTCCGAAAGGAGAGAGTAGATCCGGATATCCGTAGCCTCCGCCCGGTCGAGGGCCGCCCGGATTGCCACGGTGAAGGGTGCGGGGCTCGTGGCCGCGAACGCCGAGAGGACTCCGCCGAGCCGCTCGCGGAATACCCGTTCCTCCGGCCCCGCTCCCTGCCCGCTCATCCTCGCCCGTCCCGCGAGGACGGCGGGCCCCGGTGCGCGGTAGAGGTGGGCACGGGGCTCGAGGGGCGAGAGGCCGCCGAGAGCCGCGAAAGCCTCACGGTTCGCCAGGATACGCGGGAGAAACCGGACAATCTCTCCGCCGGCGGCGACCAGGAGCGAGCAGCCGTCGCGGGAGGCGATCGCCCCCTCGATGGCGCCGTAGACGGCCGTCGAGAGCCGGGCGAAGTCTTCCGGATCTCCGGTCAGGATCGGGATGTCGACGGCGATCAGGGGCGCACCGCCCGATAGGCCGGTCATCTCGCGGATATAGAGGGTGCCGCGCCGGGCGGTGACCTTCCAGTCCACCAGGCGGGGGTCGTCGCCCTTCTGGTAAGCCCGAAACCCGCGGACGCCTTGAGCGGCAAGCGTGGTCTTCCGGTCCACTTCGGTACTTTCTCCATGTGTCCCGATACCCCTCCCGTCCTCCGGGGTCCCCACGGGAAAGACCCGGAGGCGGGGGGCGTCGAATCTGCGGCAGAAGAGATCGCAGGAGAAGAATGCATCGCCTGCCGAGAGGACGATCCCGCCAAACGCCGTTTCTCCCGGCGCCATGAGCCGGATGGCGTAGGTCACGGCCTTTCCCGGCTCACAGAGCGGGCCGTCGCCGGCCGCGACTGCCGGCGGGATATCATGCACGTGGATAGCCATGCCTGGCGGGACGGCGCAGTCGGCCTGCACCCGGACGGACGCCACCGCCCCCTGCCGGAGGATCGTCGGGTCGACGTCGCGAGTCACGGTAAGGGAAGTGACCGCGACTGCGAGATCGTTCCCGAACCGCCACCCCCGCCAGAGGAGGAAGAGGCCGAGAGACCCGGCGGCAAGGGCCGCGGCCGGCATCAGGAGGAGATGGGCTGCGGCGGCGAGGAGGAGAGCAAGCGCCGCGACTCCCCCGGCGGCCCGGGTCGGCCGAAGCATCCTTACGACACCCCGGCACTCTCGATGATCTCGCCGACGACCGCATCCGGGGTTACCCCGGCGATCGCCGCCTCCCGGGTGAGGAGGATACGGTGCCGGAGAGCGGGTACGGCAAGCGCCCGGGCGTCGTCGGGGATGACATAGGTCCGGCCGTCCAGGGCTGCCCGGACCCTCGAGCCGCCGAGGAGGGCGATCGATGCACGGGAACTCGCGCCGAGCCGGACATCGCTATGAGACCGGGTGGCAGACACCAGGTCGCGGACGTAGATGAGGACCGTCTCGTCGACCCGGATCTCCCGAATAGTCGCGGCCATCGCCCCGATCTCCTTCGGCCCGAGGACAGGGGCGACCCGGTCCCGGTAGATCTTCCAGTCCAGTTCCCCGGCCCGCTCCCGCCGGAGGATCTCGAGTTCTCCCTCCGGGTCGAGGTGGTTGAGGACGGTGCTGAACATGAACCGGTCGCGCTGGGCCTCGATGAGGGGGAAGGTTCCCTCGGAGTCGTAGGGGTTCTGAGTGGCTATGACGAAGTAGGCATCGCTGAGCGGGTAGGATATACCGTCGATCGTTGCCTGCCGCTCGCTCAGGGCCTCGAGGAGGGCGCTCTGGGTCTTCGGGGTCAGGCGGTTCATCTCGTCGACCATCAAAAAGTTCGTGAAGATGGGCCCTTTCTGGAGAGTGAACTTGTTTTTGTTCCGGTCGTAGGTCCGGACCCCGATGATGTCGGCTGGCTGGAGGTCCACGGCTCCCTGGACCCGCCGGAACTCGTAATCCATCAGGCGTGCGATGATCTTGCAGACGGTGGTCTTTGCGGTTCCCGGCACCCCCTCTATGAGGAGGTGGCCGCCGTTGATCATGCTGATGAAGATCTCTTCGATGAGAGGCTGGTTTGCGACGACCACCTGCTGGGTGATCAGCCGGATATCCTCATAAGCATCCGCGATCGTTTTGATGCGTTCATTTAAACTCTCATTCATCTCTCTTCCTCCCAAAGATCCAGGCGACCGGCAGGACGCCGAGGGCGACTATGGCGGCTCCGGCCGGTGGGGTTGTCCGGATCCATACCAGGGTGTTGATGATCGGGCTCTTCGTGCCGGTCCTGCTGTGGATGCCGTCTACCCGGATCGGCTGGAGATTCTCAATGAACTTCGGGTTCTCGGCGAACATGGCGTTGACGAAGAGGCTTGCGTCGCCAAGCACGGTGAGGTTTCCTTCCCGGGCGCAGACGACCGCGGTCCCGAAGGCCTCAGAACCGCTTATCCGGCCGTCGCCGTCGGCGTCGTCCCAGGTGAAGGGCGACGTCTCGAGGAGGGGCTCGCCTCCCTCGACCGCGGCCGGGCGGTTGACCCGGGCGGTCTCTACCCCGGCAAAGAGGGTGTCGTTCCCGACGACGCTGACGGTGAAGAGGCCGGGGTTGACGTGGTCGCGGTTGAGACTTGAGAGGTTCCCCGGCCGGACTCTCATACTACTCCCGAGGTCGGCGAGGAGCGGGTTAGCGTTCCCTTCCTCGTCGGCGATGAGGAGGCGGCCGCCGGCATCGAGGAACGCCCGGAGGGAGCCGACCTCGTCGGGGCTGAAGGGCCGATCCGGCGCGAGGATGAGGAGGATCGTCGAGGGGTCGAGATCCGCGAGATCCCGGATCTCCTCTGCGGGGAGGTTTGAGGTGCCGTTCCAGCCCGGATTGTAGCGGCTGTACTCCTCG